>JBASAV010000317.1:0-9728 GCA_049650785.1 Lewinella sp.
CCTCGGCATCGACCAGGGTCCCATCCTCATCCAGATCGAGAACCACCGGTCCGAACTGATCTGGGAGCTGATGAAGAAGAACCCCTACATACGGCGTGGTCTGGAACGGGCCGGCTTTGCGGGGGGGTGGCTGGAGGAGAGGGGGTAAGGCTTCACCAGACACTCGGAGGCGGCTTCACCAGACACTCGGAGGTCTTGACGAACATAGGACCTCGGAGTGTCCGCAGGACCTGCGAGTGTCCGGCCCAACCCTCCGAGTGTCCGGCCTATCTCCGGCCAAGTATTGATCAAACGATTTGCATAACCCAATTATGACCAAAGCATTATCCATAGCCTTCTTTCTACTGACCGGGCCCTTGCTGGCCCAGCAGGTACCGGACTGGTACAATGCGACCCACGAGCGGCGTATTGACAGCCTGCTGGATATCATGACGCTGGAGGAAAAGGTGGGGCAAATGTCCATCTTCACCAGTGACTGGGACGTCACCGGTCCAACTATCCGGGAAGGTTACCAGGACGATATCCGGACCGGTCGGCTGGGCGCGATTTTCAACGCCCATACTGCGGAATACAACCGCGACCTGCAACGGATGGCCGTGGAGGAGACGCGTCTGGGGATTCCGCTCCTGTTCGGTTACGACGTGATCCATGGCTACCGGACCATCTTCCCTATCCCCCTCGGTGAGGCCGCCAGCTGGAACGCCGAAGCGGCGGAAGAATCGGCGCGCATCGCGGGTCGGGAATCGGCCGCGGCCGGACTGCACTGGACCTTCGCCCCGATGGTCGACATCGCCCGTGACCCCCGCTGGGGGCGGGTGATGGAAGGTGCTGGAGAGGACGTCTACCTCGGTAAGGTCATGGCCGAAGCCCGGGTAAAGGGATTTCAGGGCGACGACCTGGCCGATCCGCTGACGATCCTGGCCTGTGCCAAGCACTTCGCGGCCTACGGCGCCGCCCAGGCTGGCCGCGATTACCATACGGTAGACATCTCCGAGCGGGTACTCCGCGACATCTACCTGCCGCCCTTCGAAGCGGCGCTGGACGCGGGTGTAGCCACCTTCATGACCAGCTTCAACGAACTGGATGGTGTACCGGCCACCGGTAATAAACACCTGCTCACGGAAATCCTGCGCGACCAGTGGGGCTTCATGGGCTTCGTGGTGACGGATTACACCAGTATCAACGAAATGGTCCCCCACGGCGTGGCCGCCGACTCGGCGGAAGCGGGGCTACTGGCCGTACAGGCTGGGGTAGATATGGACATGCAGGGCGCGGTCTTCTACGAATACCTCACGCAGCAGGTCGAAGATGGTCAAGTGGCCATGTCGCAGATCAACGAAGCGGCACGCCGCATCCTGCGCATGAAGTGCGCCCTGGGTCTTTTTGACGATCCCTACCGCTATTCCGATACCACGCGGGAAAGTCAAAATATTCTTACCGACGCCAATCGGGAAGCCGCTCGGCGGATTGCCCGGGAAAGCTTCGTCTTGCTCAAAAACGACGACGACGCCCTTCCCCTTTCGCGGGGCGGACGCATCCTCCTGACCGGCTCCCTTGCCGATAGCCAGGAAGACATGCTCGGAGCCTGGCACGGTGACGGACGCGCCGCGGACGTCGTCACGCTGCTGACCGGCATGAATGAGGCATTGGGCGACGGAGCGCAGGTAAATTACGTACCCAATATGGCGGAAGCCGTACAAAACGCTCGCCGCGCCGACGTGATCGTGGTAGCCGCCGGTGAAGACTGGGAAATGAGCGGCGAGGCCGCCAGCCGCGCCGATATCGGCCTTCCCGGCAACCAGGAAGCCATGATCCGCGAGCTGGCCGCTACCGGTAAGCCCGTGGTGGTGATCCTGTTCAACGGACGTCCGCTCGCCATCCCCGGCCTTGACTCTGTGGCGACGGCCATTTTGGAAGCCTGGTACCCTGGCACGGAAACCGGCCACGCGCTGGCGGACGTGCTCTTCGGTGACCACAATCCCGGTGGTCGGCTACCCATGACCTTCCCCCGTTCCGTGGGGCAGGTACCCATCTTCTACAGCGCCAAGAACACCGGGCGCCCCATGGATGCCAACAATAAGTACACCAGTAAGTACCTGGACGAAAGCAACGACCCGCTCTACTCCTTCGGCTACGGTCTCAGCTACACCACCTTCGACTACGGTGCCCCGAGCCTGGAATCGGAAACGATGACCCGCAACGATACCGCCAGGATAACGGTGGAGGTTGGCAACACCGGCTCCGTTGACGGCTCCACCGTGGTCCAGCTGTACGTGCAAGACCTCGTCGGCTCGGTCACCCGACCCGTGCGCGAACTCAAGGCCTTCGAACGGGTCGAGCTGGCCGCCGGTGAAAGCCGGACCGTCACGCTGGAACTCACCGAGGACGATCTGTCCTTCTACCGGCGCGACATGACCTACGGCAGCGAAGCCGGTGAATTCATGATCTACGTGGGCGGCGATGCCCGCACCACCAACTCTATCTCCCTGACTTTAGAATAATCCAGTTATGCAAAAAACATTAATCCTATTTGCGCTACTCCTCAGCCTGGGACTTTCCGCTCAGGTTACGGTGGACGGCACCGTCACCGACGGTACCGAAGCCCTGATTGGCGTCAGCGTACAGGTGCCCGGCACGACCAGCGGCACCATCACCGATCTCGACGGTCGGTACGAACTAACCGTTCCCGCGGGTAGCGACAGCCTGGTCTTTTCCTACATCGGGTACGCTCCCCAGCAGGTCGCGATCGATGGACGTACCACTGTTGATATTCTGCTCAGCGAAGCCAGCGAAGTACTGCAGGAAATCGTCGTCGTCGGCTACGGCATTCAACAGAAGGACGACCTGACGGGCGCCGTTGGGGTAGTCGAATCCGAACAGCTGACGGATATCCCTACGCAATCGCTCGGACAGTCGCTGCAGGGTAAAGTGTCCGGTCTGCAGATCATCCCCAGCTCCGGTACGCCGGGCGCCGATGCCATTTTCCGGATCCGGGGCGTGGGTACGCTGAATAACGCCGACCCGCTCTTCGTTGTCGACGGAATGATCCTCAACGATATTTCCTTCCTCAATCCCCAGGACGTGCAGAACGTCTCGGTACTGAAGGATGCTTCGGCGACGGCCATCTACGGTTCGCGGGGCGCAAACGGGGTGATTATCATCACGACCAAACAGGGAACCGGTGAGGGACAACTGACCTTGAATGCCTACGCGGGCACCCAGGAAGTGGTACGCCAAATCGATGTGCTCAATGCCAACCAATACGCCACCCTTATCAATGAAGCGGACGTGAATGAGGGCCGGCAGCCCCGCTTCGCCGATCCCAGTCAATTCGGGGAAGGAACCAACTGGCAGGACGTCATCTTTCAGCAGGCGCCCATCTACAACGCCACGCTATCCTTCCAGGGTGGTAACGAGGAGTCCAGTTTTAACCTCAGCGCCAACTACTATCGGCAGGAGGGTATCATCCGGGGTTCAGCCTACGACCGCTTCACCACCCGCCTGAACAACACCCGGCAGGTGAAAGACTGGCTAACGGTAGCCGGTAACCTGAGCCTCGGTTACAATACTTCCGATAACATCAGCACCGGCAGCGTGCTGGCAACCGCCTACCGCGCGGACCCCATCTCGGTGCCCCGCGACTCCGCCGGCAACTTCGGCGACGCTTCCGCGATCGGTAACACCGGTAATCCCCTGGCCTCTATCTTTTATACAAACGACCGCAGCGAAACCTACCGTGCCGTAGGTAATACCTACGCCGACATCACCTTCCTGGACGGCTTCACTTTCCGGACCAACTTCGGTCTGGATTTCGTCTACGATCGCAATCGCAACTTCGTGCCGGCCTTCCGCGTCAGTCCAAGCCAGCAGAACCTGGAGAGCGACATCAGCGTGCGTAACGCCTACCGCCGCAACTGGCTCTGGGAAAATACCCTCAGCTACACGAACGATTTCGGTATTCACCACTTTGACGGGGTGGTGGGTATCACCTACCAGGACAACTTCGGGGAAGAGATCGGCGGTGGCCGGCAACGGGTAATCGGTAACGACCCGAGCTTCTACTACCTCAACTCCGCCGATCCGACCACCGCTACCAACTACAACGGGGTCAGCGGAGGGGACTGGGGACTCACCAGCTACCTGGGTCGCCTGAACTACACCTACGATGGTCGCTACCTGCTGACGGTGTCCGGTCGGGCCGACGGTTCCAGCCGCTTCGGAGATAACTTCAAATACGGCTTCTTCCCATCCGTAGGGGTGGGTTGGAACGTCAGCCGGGAGGCTTTCTGGAATGACGGAGGACCCATCAGCCGCCTGAAACTGCGGGCCAGTTGGGGACAAACCGGAAACGACCGTATCGGAGAATACCAGTACGTACCCCGGGTAGCGAGCACGGTAGGCTCGGTCTTCGGAGGGGAGCCCGTTCTGCTGCCCGGCGCTACCGTGACCAGCCTGGCCAACCCCGACCTTCGTTGGGAGGAAACCACCCAGACGGACGTCGGCCTCGAGTTGGGGCTGCTCAATAACCAGTTCCTGCTGGAGGTTGACCTGTACCGCAAGTTCACCGACGGCGTACTCTTCCAGGCGCCGATCCCCGATTACATCGGAGCTGATCCGGCCGTTCGCAACGTGGCCGAGGTACTCAACCGCGGCCTAGACGTGAGCGCCAACTGGCGGGCCGGTGGAGATGCTTTCCGCTACAACGTCGGCGTCAACGCCAGTTTTGTAAACAACGAAGTGGTAACCCTGGACGGGGACACCGAAAACTTCTTCGGCGGTGCACTCGGTGTGGGCGGACAATTGGGAACGAATTCCCGGGTCGGTTCAGCCGTCGGTTCATTTTTCGGTTACGAGGCGATCGGCGTTTTCCAGAACGAGGAGCAGCTAGGCCAGTTTCCCCAACTCGGCGACCAGCAGGTAGGCGATATTATCTACCGCGATGTCAATGGTGACGGTACCGTTTCCGCCGCCGGCGACCGGGTGGTACTCGGCTCGGCGATCCCCGATATGACGCTGGGCGTTAACGGTTCTTTTTCCTACTCCGGCCTGGAGCTGAGCTTTGACGTCACCGGTCAGTTCGGCAGCGAGGTCATCAATGCCAAGCAAATGGCCCGCTTCGGAGCCTATAACTTCGAGACACGCTGGCTCGATCGCTTCACTACGGAGGGGTCCAGCAACACGATCCCCCGGGTGACCATTGCCGGACAAAACTTCGAAACCCTTTCCTCGCTTTACGTAGAGGATGCTTCGTACATCCGGCTGCGCAACGTAACGCTGGGCTACCGCTTCTCCACCGACCTGACGGATCGCCTGCGGATGCAGTCGCTACGGGTATACGTGAACGGTACCAACCTGGTCACGAGCCAGGATTACAGCGGCTACAACCCGGAGATTTACAACACCAACCTCTTCGACAACGGCATCGACCGGGGTACGATCTACCCGATCGCCCGGACGATCACGGCCGGTATTGACATCACCTTTTAAGCTACCCTAATCATGCAAACCATGAAATCGCTATATAAAATTTTGTGTCTGGCCGTCATCGTCTGCGCTTCGGCGTGCTCGGATGTCATTGACCGTACTCCCCAGGGAGAATATACCCTGGAGAACTTTTTTCAATCGGAAGAGCAGGCAGTCCAGTCGGTCAACGCCGTCTACAACCAGCTCCGCCAGTGGTCCACCCACGTCTTCAGTTTTATCGGCATGACCGATATCGTAAGTGACGATTCCGATAAGGGGAGCCTCGCTTCGGACGGCTTTTTCCTCGAAGAAGTTGATCGATTCACGCATACCGCCACTAACGTAGCACCCAGCACCGTATGGGAAGGCTACTATACGGGGGTGTTCCGGGCTAACCTGGCCATCAACCGTATCCCCGACGTGCCGGAAATGGATGAGGAGCTACGCGAACGTCTGATCGGCGAAGCTTCCTTCCTGCGGGCCTATTACTACTTCAATCTCGTGCGCTGGTTCGGTGGGGTGCCCCTGCTGCTGGATCCCTTCCCCCAGGATTTTCAGATCGCCCGCTCCTCGGCAGACGAGGTCTACGCGCAGATCGAATCCGACCTCCAGACAGCGATCGAAAGCCTGCCCGCCAGCTACACCGGCGGCGACATCGGCCGCGTAACCAGTGGCTCGGCACGGGGTATGCTCGCCAAAGTGGCGCTTACCCGTATGGATTACCAGCAAGCCGCCGACGCAGCCCTGGAGGTGATCAACAGCGGTCAGTACGCCCTCTATCCCAACTATTCCGAAATCTTTACGCAAGCGGGTGAGAATAGCAGCGAAAGCCTCTTCGAGGTTCAGGCCGCCGCCTTCGAGATCGGAGGTGGAGGAAGTCAGTACAACGAAGTGCAGGGTGTCCGCGGCACACCCAACCTGGGCTGGGGCTTTAACCGGCCCAGCGATGATTTGGTGTCCTCCTTCGAACGCGGAGATCCCCGCCGGGAGGCGACTATCCTCTACGTCGGCGAGATCCTGCCCGACGGCTCCGGAATCGTGGAAGGAGACCCCGCCATCGACGGCGAACGCTTCAACCAGAAAGCCTATGTGGTCGAGCACCCCGGTGGTAACGGCAACGGCCCCGGTAACATCCGTATCCTGCGCTACGCCGACGTCCTCCTTATTGCCGCTGAAGCGTTGAACGAAATCGGCCAGACCGAAGACGCGCTGATGTACCTCAATATGGTGCGCGAACGGGCGCGGGGAGGTGCTGATGTCCTTCCCGATGTCACCACCACCGACCAGACCGAACTGCGGGAAGCCATCTGGCACGAACGCCGTTCGGAGCTGGCCATGGAGCAGCAACGTTGGTTCGACTTGGTACGCACCAATCGCTCGCTGGAAGTAATGCAGCCGCTGCGACCCAACTTTACCGCCAACAAAAACGAACTCTTCCCCATCCCCCAGACCGAGATCGACCTGAGTGAGGGAGCGCTGGAACAGAATCCCGGCTACAACTAGTCCATTGTTATTATCATCAAAACGAAGCGGGAGCGACGATCTACGGATCGCGCTCCTGTTTTTAATTGGCTACCGGCGGCTTACCTTGCTGGTATGCAAAGTCGATCCTACACCCCCCTCCTCCTGGTACTCTGTGCGTTCCTGCTTTCCACGGCACTGACCGCTCAGCAGTTCCGGGCACTCCTCATCACCGAGACCGCCGGCTGGCACCATCCGTCCATCACCGCGGGTATTCCGGCCCTGCAGGCCATCGCCAAACGCCACCAGTTCGCCATCGACCGGCAACAGGATGCGCTGCCGATCTCGGACGCTTCGCTGGAGAAGTACGATGTGATCATCATGTTAAGCACGACGGGTGATGTCTTCAACGACGAGGAGCAGGCCGCCATCGAGCGGTTTATCCAGTCCGGCAAGGGTTGGGTAGGGGTGCACGCCGCCTCCGACACCGAGTACGACTGGCCCTGGTACACGAAGCTGGTCGGACATATGTTCAACGTTCATCCCCAGAACCAGACAGCCATGTTACAGGTACGGGATGCCAGCTTTCCGGGCCTCGAACGCTGGCCCGAGCGGATGCTTTGGACGGATGAGTGGTACGACTTTTCCGACGCCACCGTGGACGACCTGAACTACGTGCTGACGGTCGACGAGTCCACTTACGACGCCACCGCCGATTGGGGCGCAAGGAAGACCGACGGCATGGGCGAGATGCATCCCATCTCCTGGTACCACGATTACGACGGTGGCCGGGCGTTCTACACCGCCCTGGGGCACATCGACGAGACCTTCGAAGACGCCTTTTTCCTGGAGCACCTCTACGGTGGAATCTACTGGGCCGCTACGGGTCGCGGGTTACCCAGCAAAAAGTAAATCAGGGCGCCGGTGCGCAGGAATGAACTATCCCCATATCCGGTAGGCCTGTATGCCGGCGAGTAGCACGAACAAGGACCCGACCAGCAAGTGAAAATGGTGGGTAATGTAATGCGCGTGCTGGTCTACCCAGCGAGCGCCAAAGGCATATCCACTCAGGATGGCCATACTGCCCGTTGCCGTTCCGATTACAAATAGACATTTTGCTACGACGGCGGTGGACAATACTCCGTCGGACATAAGCCAGCTGCCAATGGCAAAGTAATACGGGATAGCTATGAAGTTTAGCAGGGCTACGCTTATCCCGGAGGAGAATGGCCGGTCGACCGAGTGATCCTCCCGCTGTTCTTCCACGCTTTTATCCGACTGACTCTCCCGGTACCACCGGAAAAAGAAGAAGGCCGCCAGCAAGGTCAGTACCGGCACGGCCCACCAACTTAGCAGGTCGATTATGTCGGGATTATCCCGCAGGTAGTTCGCGCCCACAATCGCTATACCGGCTTGCAGCGTCATGATCAGGGTGATCCCACCCGCGTAGCGTACGCCGGCCCAGCGATCTTCTTCCAAGCTACAGTTTACTACGGACATGTTGAGCATGCCCGGCATCAGGACCGCCCCGAAGGAGGCCCCGAAGCCCAGTAATAAAGCAATGATAAATTCCAAGCTGCCGCAGAATTAATTACAAACCGATACAACACCGCAATGACAGGAATGGATGAGGAAGCGAATCCCAGGGTTCACTGCCCGTCGAGGAGATCGACGACCGGCTCGATCACCGCTTCCCAGATGTCGTAGCCGGCGGCGTTCATGTGCAGGTTGTCGCCTACGAATATGTCGCTTCTAACGGTTCCGTCGGCCAGCAGCGCTGGCGACCAGACGTCGATGTAGTAGGTGTCGTCCGTGGAGTCGGCGAAGTCTTCCAGCAGCTGATTCGCGGTTTCGTATGCTTCTTTGAGCTCCCAGCGGGCCACACTGGGCTTGGGAGAGATGAAAAAGACCGGCACCTCTTCGCCTACATTTTCAGCGATCAGCTGCCGAAGCTTCCTGGCATCCTGGTGCACCTGCTCGGGGGAGTTCCCCATCGAAATATCGTTGTCCCCTTCGTAGACAAAGACCGCCTTTGGCTGGTAGGGGTAGATGACCCGGTCCGCATAGTGGATCAGGTCGTTGAAGTTGGAGCCACCGAATCCCCGGTTAAGTACCTGGTGGCCCTCCAGGTCTTCCGCCAGGGTTTTCCACATCACGATGGACGAACTACCCACGAACAGGATGGTCCCCGGCGCTACGGGGTTTTCCGTGTCCGCTGATTCGAAACCTTCGATGGCCGCCTCAAAACGGGTTGGATCGGGAAGGTCCTGGGCGCTTAGGGTTGTCGTAAGAAGCAAGAGAAACAGGGTGGAGCGGATCATCCGCCTAAGGTAGTGCATGTGGACTTAGGTAGGGAAACTCAAGCCGGGCGGGTGATGACGTAGGAAGTATAGTCCGGATCATCCTTGCGCAGGGCGGCCAGCGGGTTCGCTTCCGTAATGGGGATACCGCCGATCTTCCGGACGGCCCGGTGGCTGCGCTGGTTGTCGCCGGCTACGTAAAGGACGACGTGGGCAACGTAAGCAAATGCATGATCCAACAGGAGTTGCTTTACGGCTGCGTTGTAAGTTCCTCCCCAGCAGGAACGCGCCAGGAAGGTATAGCCGATCTCCACCGCGTCCGGTTGCCCGGGAACGGTGGCCAAGCGGGTGTGCCCGATCGGACGGTTCGTCTGCCGATCCTCAACGACCAGTGCCTCTCCCGATGCCAGATTGTCCGCAAAAAATTTGCGAAAGACCGACTCTTGGTGACGGTTGGAATGGCGGTGCTGCTCCCACAGTAGAGGGTCCCGGGCTATGGCATAG
>JBASAV010000318.1:0-8816 GCA_049650785.1 Lewinella sp.
CTGGTGCTTACTGGTGCCCTGGCGAGTGGCTTTTACTTCACCAACCGTCGGGTCGTTCGCATGGGGCATGAATTTGCCCATCCGCGGACCTACAAACTTCTGACTAATCTGGCCCTGCCCCTAGTCATCGGTGGGGTGTTCTGTCTGGCACTGATCTACCACGGCCTCGGCGGTTTGATCGGTCCGACCACCATCATCTTTTACGGTCTGGCCCTGTTGAACGGAAGCAACTTTGTAAGCGAAGAGCTCCGACTGTTGGCTTATCTGGAGATCGGGCTCGGACTGGTGGCGCTTTTCTTCCCCTCCTACGGCCTGTTTTTCTGGGCGGTCGGCTTCGGCCTGTTACACATCGTGTACGGCGGCTGGATGTACTACAAATACGACAAGAATGAATAAGGTAGATGAAATGAAGTCCACCGTTGCGGGGCTAAGTAAGCTGTACAGCCACCGCATGCGTCTGGGACTGATGGGTATCCTGGTCGTTAACGACTGGGTGGATTTCGTTACCCTGCGCGAGGCGCTTAAACTTACCGACGGCAGCCTCGCCGGACACATCAAAGCCCTTGACAAAGCCGGTCAGATCGAAACGGAAAAGCGCTTCGTGGACGACAAGCCCCGCACCAGCTACCGGGCGACGGAAGCGGGCCGTCGGGCCTTTGAACAGCATCTCGGGGAGTTGGAAGACTTTCTTAAGCTGATCCATAATTAATAGGTGAATTTCTGAATAGCCGAATTGGTGAATAGTACATCTCTACATCCGTAAACTTTAAAAAACAAAGTTCTTTATGAACGCTTCAAATTCTATCATCCTCCTGGGACTGGTGTTCGCCTATCTCTTCTTTCCGCTGTCTGCCGGGCTGAATGTTTTTCTGTTTGATGCCGCACTACTGCTGGCTCTGTTTGCTACCCGACCGGAATTAGCGGGGCGGGCGGCCGTGCGTTGGGCTGTCTTCCTCTTGCTCGCTTCGGCCGTATCGGTGGTCATCGTCAATGCCCCCGCTTCCCTGATTGCCCATCACGTGAGCTTTCTGGCTTTAATCGGTTTCGTGCAGGAGCGGGAGCTACGGTTTGTGTGGTACGGATTCCTGCTGGGAGCCATGTCGTTACTGGCCGGGCCACAGCGATTGCTACGTGACTTCAAACGGCGCTATGCCGGTCGCATCCCTCCGCCCAATCGGTGGGTATGGGTAGGGCCCGCCCTCACGGCCCTGGTGGTCAGCTTGCCATTCTTCCTATTGTATTCGGTCGGCAACTCCGATTTTTTTCACGGTCTTGAATCGGTGTTCGGCTGGCTGGACCGGATGCAGCACGTCGATCAGGTTCTGCTGTATGTCGTGCTGTTTGTCCTTGGACTGTGTTTTTCCCTTCCCCTGCTGGTGGCGGGCCATAATTTCGGAATGGTACACGATGATAAAGTTGATGCCGAGACACTGCTCCGTTCCCGCCACGGCAACAAGCGGTCCCTTTCGCCGCTGGCGTTGCGAATGGAATACCGGCGGGCGGTCATGGTCTTCGCCACCCTGAACGCCCTGCTGTGTGGTGTCAATCTGACGGATCTCCGCTTCATTTGGCTGTCCGCCACGGAGCTTTCAGCCACCACGCTGAGTGAGTACGTGCACGTCGGCACCAACAGCCTCATCATCAGCATCCTGATGGCTATGGGGGTGGTCCTTTATTACTTCCGGCGCAATCTGAACTTCTACCCGAACGCCCGCACGCTGCGAACGCTGGCTTATTGCTGGTTGGCCCAGAACGCCTTTCTGTCCCTGTCGGTGGGCGTGCGCAACTGGCACTACGTTCATGCCTACGGGCTTGCCATCGGGCGGGTGCACGTAGTCCTGGCCTTGTGTCTGACACTGGTAGGTCTCTACTCACTGTACCGCAAGGTGCGTTTCCGGCTTTCCCTACGGTATCTACTGCAGGTCAACGGCATGGTTGCCTGGCTATTCCTGGTAGGCTACGGAGCGGTCAACTGGTCGGGCGTCATCACCCGCGTAAATCTGCAGCAACCTACGGAACGAGTGGATTGGACTTACCTAATGAACCTGGGTCCGACCAACTACTATCTGCTCCGGGACGAGGTAGATCGCTTGCCGGACCACTACCAGAGGCGCGTCCTGAGGAATCCACCAGCGGATATGGACTGGCGGACCTGGAACTACGCGGAGTGGCGCAATATGAAGTCGGGCGACGGAGCGCAGGAATAAAGTCTTATTCACCCTGGTGAGCAACGAAAGCACCCTCCAGCACTTCCCGCACGGACTGCCATTCCATGTCGGGGTAGCGATCATTATCCAAACTAGGATGCTTGCCCCGTCCACTCATCATGTTGCGCATGTACTGCATGCCCTGCCACGGTGGAAATACTTCGTCCCGCTGGGGTGCTACCAATCGGGTGACGTCGATCATTCTGGAAAGAACGCCGATTCCCCCGATCCGTAACTTCTTGAATGGCTTGCCGTAGGCGTCGGAGGCTGCCCGGCGGAGACCCTCGGCATCGACGACGTCTCCGGCGATACGAAGCCAGCGGGGGGTGTCGGAGTCCATGGCCACCCGGGCGGTGTAGGCGGCCGTGTCGTGCATGGAGGTCATATCCAGTTGCTGCCCGGCATCGCCCCAGTAGATGACCCGCGAAATAGGTTTGGCGATGAGGGGGGCATCCCCCTTGAGCAGGTCGGTAAACATGCCGTTGAGCACGGAAGTAACCTGCAGACTCGTACCGTCGGCGACTTCCTGAAAGGTTTTTCGGAAATCCAGATTGCGGTTGGTTCCGCGCGGCAGACCGGTAAAGTCTAAAGAGAAGTCAGATGGTATAAATCGTTTAACCCCAGCCTCCTCCGCTGCTTCCAGCAGGTTAGTCTGTAAGTCGATCATGACGTGCCCCAGGCCGGAAAGGGCCGATACCACACAGTGGGCTCCGGCGCATGCCTTTACCAATTCCGGGACCGGGGACAAACTCACTTCGCATATCTCGACACCATTCGCGCGCAGATCAGCTAGCCGGGTGGGGTCGGTACCCGGACGTACCAGTGCACGGACGCCGGCCCCGCGTTCCCGGATGGCATGGGCGATAAGGCCGCCAAGTTCACCGGTAGCACCGGCTACAACAATCAGGGGGGTGTCAGTAGCGGATTCCATAGCGTCAGATTAGTAAGCCTAATAACCCGATAATGTTAATCGCGTTCGGCCCGCAACTTATCTTCCTGCTTCTGTCGTTGCTCCTCGCGTTATGGAACACACCAACATCACCGGCAATGACCTGATTAAACTGGGGTACCGGCCCGGTAAATGGTTTGGCGAAGCGCTGACCCACATTAATGCCAATGACCTGCGCGACGACGAGCTCCGCAGCTACCTGGCCGCCACCGAGCCCCGGACCGTAGAGCCCCTGGCCATTGGTGAGCGAAGCTTTCACCGCAATATCCGGGCCGAAACGCCGCTGGAAGCCGAAAACGTACGCGCCGTAATCGATACGATGAAGGCGGTCATGACGGTGCCGACCGCCCTGACCGGTGCCATCATGCCGGATGCCTGTCCGACCGGTAGCATGGGCCAGATACCGGTAGGTGGGGTAGTGGCCACCCGCAACGCCATCCACCCTAATATGCACAGTGCCGATATCTGCTGCTCGGTTATGCTGACCAGCTTGGGTACCGTATCTCCCAAGGCCGTACTGGATGCCGCCCAGGGGGTGACTCACTTTGGCGGCGGCGGACGGGACGACCTCTTTCCACTGCCCGAGACGCTGGCTAAGGCGCTAAAGGGAAACCGGTTCCTGAACGATGAGAAGAGTCGGTCCCTCGCCCGCCAACACTTAGGTACGCAGGGCGATGGTAATCACTTCCTGTACGTCGGCCAATCGGAGAACACCGGGGAGACCATCCTGGTGACCCACCACGGATCCCGAGGACTTGGGGCGTACCTCTACACCCAGGGCATGCGGGTGGCGGAGGGCTTTCGTCGGGAAATCTCACCGGAAACCTCGGCCAAGAATGCCTGGATTCCCTTTGACGATGCCTACGGGCAAGACTACTGGGAAGCGCTGCAGCTGGTACGGGAATGGACAAAGACCAACCACACTCTACTCCACGATCGTATCGCTCGGGCGGGCGGGGTAGCGGCTACCGGCCGCTTTTGGAACGAGCACAACTTTGTATTCCGGGACGGGGACACCTTCTTTCACGCCAAGGGTGCCACGCCCCTCGACGATCGCTTTGTGCCGGACAGCACGGAAGGCCTGCGGCTGATTCCACTCAACATGGCAGAGCCCATTCTGGTAGTGCGCGGGGATACGACGGCCACCAACCTCGGATTCGCTCCCCACGGCGCTGGTCGGAACACCAGTCGCGGGGCCCACAAACGGCGGTTTGCCAATAAGCCGGACGAGCAGATATTCCGCGAGGAAACGGCGGGTTTGGACGTCCGCTTCTACTCCGGGCATATCGATATTTCCGAGTTGCCTTCGGCGTATAAAGATGCAGCTACCGTCCAACGGCAAATGGCGGAGTTCGGGCTCGGCAAGGTAGTCGACCGCATTCTACCCTACGGCTGTATCATGGCCGGCGACTGGAAGAAGGACGCCCCGTGGCGGAAAAAGCGACGCCGTAAGGGGTAGGAGAAATCCCTTGCCCGTACGATAGCTGTTATTGCCCGACCTCTACCCTGGTCGGGCAATTTTTGTTTTATCAACGTCACCGGATCCTGCACCCGACTGTATTTAAAGGCATCCCCCGGTGGGGAAGGCGAACCTTTCGCCAAAATTCTGTTACCATTGCGTGAAAATGGCCTACCCGGCCAGCGGAATATCCCCTTCATGCGTTGCCATGGTATTTGCCAGTTGCCCCAATTAACCAAGTTCAATGTCTGTTACCCTCATTCGTCTCATCTGCCTGCTACTTTCCTGCGCCTCCGTCGCCCAAATTCAAGCCCAGCCCGACCGCTGGCAACAGCGCGTCGCGTACGAAATGGAAATTGACGTA
Organism: Lewinella sp.; assembly: GCA_049650785.1. Lineage (GTDB taxonomy): Bacteria > Bacteroidota > Bacteroidia > Chitinophagales > Saprospiraceae > Neolewinella. Next base: position 4,980 of record JBASAV010000318.1, read on the forward strand.
GACGCCGAAAACCATCAGTACGCCGGTACCCAGCGGCTCACCTACGTTAATAATTCTCCGGATACACTGGATAGGGTGTTCTATCACCTCTACTTCAACGCTTTCCAGCCCGGGAGCCAAATGGACCTGCGCAACCTGAATTTGCCCGACGCGGATAAGCGCGTCAATGACCGGATCAGCGATTTACAGTCCGAGGAGGAGGGGTACATACAGGTCAACAGCCTCACCCGGGAGGGTAGTGAATTGAGCTACGAAACCGTTGGCACCATTCTCGAAGTGGCCCTGGCCGAACCCATCTACCCCGGCGACAGTGCCATGTTTACCATGGAGTGGGACGCCCAGGTGCCCCTGCAGATCCGCCGCAGCGGCCGCGATAACGCCGAAGGGATTGACTTCAGCATGGCGCAGTGGTACCCTAAGCTCGCGGAGTACGACTACCAGGGCTGGCACGCCAATCCTTACATCGGACGGGAATTCTACGGTGTATGGGGCGACTTCGACGTGACCATCGATATTGACGAAGACTACGTCATTGCGGGTACCGGCTACCTGCAGGGCGACCCCGAATCGACCGGCGACGGCAAACATCGCTACCACTTTATCGCCCCTACGGTACACGATTTCGTGTGGGCGGCTGACCCGGACTACGAGCAGATCGCCTACGACCGCGGTAACGGTACAACCCTGAACTTCTTCTTCCAACCCGGAGAAGCCACCTCCGAAAACTGGGAGAACCTGCCCCGCATTATGGACGAGGCCTTTAACTACATTGAAGCGCACTACGGCGCTTATCCCTACGAGCAGTACAGCTTCATCCAGGGTGGTGACGGCGGCATGGAATATCCCATGGCTACGCTGATCACGGGCGAGCGGTCAATGAACGGGCTGGTCGGAGTAAGCGTACACGAACTGATGCACACCTGGTACCAGATGCTGATGGGTACCAACGAAGCCCTGTACGCCTGGATGGATGAGGGCTTCACCAGCTGGGCCAGCAGTGAAGTGATGAACCACCTGCGGGAGCAGGGCCTGGTCGAAGGAGACGCCGTGGATAACCCCCACGCCCGTACCTACGCCAGTCTGCGTGGATTCCGGACCACCGGTATGCAAGAACCGCTGAGCGTCCACGCCGATCATTTCGCTACCAACTCCGCCTACGGGGTGGCCAGCTACACCAATGGCTCGGTCTTTCTGGAGCAGCTTCGCTACATCATGGGGGAGGATGCCTTCGAATGTACGCTTCACCGCTACTACAACGACTGGCGCTTTAAGCACCCTAACCCCAATGATTTCGTTCGCATCGCGGAAAAATGCTCCGGCCTGGAACTGGACTGGTACCGCGAGTACTGGGTCAACGGAACCGACTACGCCGATTACGCCGTTAGCGACGTCGAAGACCTGGACGAAAGCGGTACGACCCGCATTGACCTGCAGCGGGTAGGTAGAATGCCGATGCCCCTCGAGGTGACGGTAACGCTAAAGGATGGCTCCGAGAGCTACTACTACATCGCTCCGGAAATCATGCGCGGCGAAAAGACGCAGCCGGCCTACGCTACCACCTGGAACGTCCTGCCCGACTGGGGCTGGACCAACCCGAACTACAGTTTTACCATCGAAACCGACAAACAGGAAATCGAGTCTGTCGCCATCAACGCGCGGGAAAGAATGTTTGAGGATGACATGGAAAATAACCGTTGGGAAGATTAATGGCAATAAAGTGCCTCTTTTCTTACGTTGAGGCCACGGAAGCTGCGTCTACCGGTATCGTAGACGTAACGTGAATCCCGACACTCCTAATTACCCATGAAATTACTTGTCCTTACTAAAAAATTCCCCTTCCCCTTAAAGGATGGAGAGAGTCTGGCGATCCACGGATTAACGAAAAGTCTCAGTGAACTGGGCTGTGAAGTCAGCCTGCTGGCGATGAATACCAGTAAGCACTTTTACGGTGAGAAGCAGCTACCCGAGGAAATGGCGCACTACCGGGAAGTGCGCACGGTGTCCATCAACAACGAATTCAGCCCCATCGATGCGGTTTCCAACCTGCTGCGGGGTACCTCCTATCACATCAGCCGGTTTCACCAGGAGAGCTACCACGAAGCCCTGTCGCGCTGGCTGCTGCAAGAGTCTTTCGACATCGTCCAATTGGAAACGCTGTATCTGGCTCCCTACGTCAATACGATTCGGAGACTATCGAACGCACAGATCGTCATGCGCTCCCACAACGTCGAGCACGAGATCTGGGAACGCTGCTGCGAGAATATTTCCTTCGCGCCAAAGCGCTGGTATCTACGCCATATCACGAAGCAACTGCGGGATTTCGAGCGCAGCCAGCTGAATCAGTATGATCTTCACCTCCCCATTACGCAGCGGGACAAGAAGAATTTCGAGCGGCTGGGTGGCCGGGGCCGTATGCAAGTGCTGCCTATCGGTCTGGAAACACGCTGCGGTGCGCCGACATACGGCAGCTACCGTCAATCGCCCAACCTACACTTTATCGGTTCGCTGGACTGGCTACCCAATCTGGAGGGGCTGAATTGGTTTCTTCACAATGTCTGGCCGGAAATACACCGCCGCTGCCCGGAGGTGGAGTTCCATATCGCCGGCCGGAACATGCCGCATAGCATTCAGCAGCTACGGATGACCAACGTGATCATTCACGGGGAAGTAGAAAGCAGTTGCGACTTCGTTTCCTCGCAGAGTATCAGCATCGTACCCCTGCTGAGCGGTGGCGGGATGCGCGCCAAGATCCTGGAAGCCATGTCGCTTGGCCGGGTAGTGGTGACAACAACCATTGGCCTGGAGGGCATCAAAGCCCGCAACCGCCGCGATCTGTTCATCGCCGATACGCCCGAACAGTTCGTTGCCGTAGTGGAAGACTGCGTCCGCCGGGGACGCAAGCTGGAGGCCATCGGCCGGAGCGCCTACGCGGCTTTCCGCCGTCGTTATGACCGCCGGGTATTGGCGCAACGGTTGTTGGAAACCTACGAGAAAATGCTCGAGGTAGACTACGCCGAACTGGATTAGGCGGCTGCTCGCCCTTCGATTGATATATTGTGGCAAGACAATCGATCATGCCACAACACATACTAGCCCTCGACCAGGGCACCACCTCTTCCCGCGCCATTCTGTTCAATCACGCCGGGGAAATCGTGGGCACCGCCCAGAAAGAATTCACGCAGTATTACCCCCAGCCCGCCTGGGTGGAACACGACGGTAATGAGATTTGGAACGCTCAGGCTACTGTTGTCCGTGATTTACTTGATCAGACCCAGGTTTCCGTATCGGACATCGCCGGGATCGGGATTACCAATCAGCGGGAAACTACCCTCATCTGGGATCGTGAAACCGGTCAACCGATCCATCACGCCATCGTCTGGCAGGACCGACGCACCGCAAGCATCTGTGACCAACTGACGAAGCGAGGCTTAGAAGACCACGTTCGCCAGACCACCGGCCTGGTGATCGATGCGTACTTCAGTGGCACCAAAATCAAGTGGTTGCTGGACAACGTACCCGGAGCCAGACAGCGCGCCGAAGCGGGTGAGCTGTGCTTCGGTACCATGGATAGCTGGTTGGTCTACAAACTTACCGACGGAAAGGAACACGTGACCGACGTCACGAACGCCGGACGGACCATGCTATTCGACATACGGAAACGCCAGTGGGATGACCGCCTGCTTAAGGAGCTGGGGGTACCCCGCGAACTGCTGCCCAAAGTAAAATCCAGTAGTGAGGTTTACGGTCACACTAAGCTTTTTGGAGGGAATATTCCCATAGCCGGAATGGCTGGAGACCAACATGCAGCGCTGGTCGGTCAGGCTTGCTACGAGCCGG
>JBASAV010000319.1:0-1992 GCA_049650785.1 Lewinella sp.
CCGCCGAAGGTGCCTCGCTACCCGCCATTCTTAATGCCCTCGAAATCAAGCGCGCCAACGGAGAGACCCTGGTGCTCGAGGTGCAGCAACACCTTGGTGAAGACGGCGTACGGACGATCGCCATGGACGCGACCGACGGCCTGACCCGTGGTGTTGACGTAGTGGATACGGGCCTGCCGATCGCCATGCCCGTTGGTCCCGCGATCAAAGGACGCCTGTTTAACGTCGTAGGCGAACCGATCGACGGTATGGCAGCGGTTCCCAAGGGAGCCGACGCCCGGCCCATCCACGCCGACGCCCCGATGTTTGAGAACCTGGCTACTGACCGGGAACCACTCTTCACCGGTATCAAGGTAATTGACCTAATCGAGCCTTACACCAAGGGCGGGAAGATCGGTCTTTTCGGTGGAGCCGGCGTAGGTAAGACCGTACTTATCCAGGAACTGATCAACAATATCGCCAAGGGTTACGACGGTATCTCGGTATTTGCCGGGGTAGGGGAGCGTACCCGCGAAGGAAACGACCTCCTGCGGGAGATGATCGAAGCCGGTATTATCCGTTACGGAGAGGACTTCAAGCACGACATGGAGAAGGGCGGCTGGGACCTCAGCAAAGTGGACATGAAGGAACTGGAGCAATCCAAGGCCACCTTCGTGTTCGGCCAGATGAACGAGCCCCCCGGCGCCCGTGCCCGTGTAGCGCTTTCCGGACTTACCATCGCCGAGTACTACCGTGACGGTGATCTCAGTGACCCCACCGGCGGCCGTGATATTCTCTTCTTTGTCGACAATATCTTCCGCTTCACTCAGGCTGGTTCCGAAGTATCCGCCCTCCTAGGTCGTATGCCTTCGGCCGTAGGATATCAGCCAACCCTGGCTACGGAGATGGGCCTTATGCAAGAGCGGATTACCTCTACCAAGCGCGGATCGATCACTTCCGTACAGGCGGTTTACGTGCCTGCGGATGACTTGACCGACCCCGCTCCTGCTACGACCTTCGCTCACCTGGACGCTACCACGGTACTGAACCGGAAAATTGCTTCCCAGGGTATCTACCCCGCGGTTGACCCGCTGGATAGCACCAGCCGGATCCTGGATCGCGCGATCCTCGGTGACGAGCACTACGATACCGCCCAGCGCGTAATCAATATTCTTGCCCGCTATAACGAGCTGCTGGACATTATCGCCATTCTTGGTCTGGACGAACTCAGCGAGGAAGACAAACTCGTAGTTAGCCGCGCCCGCCGGGTACAACGATTCCTCAGCCAGCCCTTCCACGTTGCCGAGCAGTTTACCGGCCTGAAGGGCGTATTCGTCGACATCAAGGACACCATCAAAGGGTTCAACATGATCATCGACGGCGAAGTGGACAAGTATCCGGAAGATGCCTTTAACCTCGTCGGAACGATCGAGGATGCCATCGAAAAGGGTAAGAAGCAACTGGCTGCTAACGCAGCGTAACTAGTACGGTAGTACAGTAGTCGTTAGTAGGGTAGGCTGGTGTTTCAAACGCCATTTACTTTACTACCGACTTACTAGACCACTACCGTCTAACAGCCTACCGTACTACTGTACTAAAGCCTACCGTACTATGAAGATCTCCGTTCTAACTCCCGATCGTACCATCTTTACCGGCAGCGTTTCGAAGGTTGCCCTGCCCGGGACGGACGGTAGTTTTCAGATCTTGGATAATCACGCTCCCCTAGTATCCAGCCTTTCCGCGGGGCGGGTGACGCTGGTGACGGCAGCGGGAGAGTACCGCTACTACGACGAAGAAGCCAGCGGTATGAAAAAGGATGCGACCAGTAACCGGAGCCTGAGCTTCAGCATTGACCGGGGTTTCGTGGAGGTGCTGAATAACGAGGTCAATCTGCTCGTACAGGGAGCCCGTAACTTGCATTAATTCCCGTGGTCGCCAGCCGATTCCGGCGCTATGGCTACCCCTTGCTATTCCACGTACTTACGAAGCAGGTTAGCAGATTATCTATAATAT
>JBASAV010000320.1:0-7626 GCA_049650785.1 Lewinella sp.
AGCCCGAGGACTACGAATATGGCCAGCTTTAGCAATGTCCGCATAACCGAAAGTTTAGGCAAATATAAGGGATTAGCCGGTGTTTGAAATCGGGCGCGGGGCCGCAGGAAAAATGACTTAGGAGGACGGTAATGTAATCATATAGTTTAAATGTAGCCTTTAAAAAGGAATTGTCAGCGAATTAGCTCGATGAGTAAGCAAAATATTTACAAATAATTTGTTTTAAACTTGCTTTTAATTCCAACAGTGCCTATTTTTGTTGCACCACCATCAGGTTACACTTATGGACTTAACTATTCAAATCAGCAAAAAAGGCACCCGCGTGGTGAAGGCTTCCGAGTTGCATCGCGCGCTGGGCCTGTCCGATCACCATTATCAGACCAATGTCCGTAGCTGGATCAAGGACGTGTACCAATTTGCCGACGGTATTCGTACGCCCGTTGGCCTCCAGGACTTTGCGCGCAGCCAGAAAACGAAGGCTGGTGTAGTTCACGAATACTACTTCAATCTGGAGATGGCACGTCTGGTTGCCCTGAGTACGAAGTCCAAGGTCAAGCAGGCCATCGCTACCAAACTCAGTAAGGAAGAGGCCGTTTTTCCGGACCGGGTCCAACTGTCAACCGACGAAACGCTGGAACTTATGGAGCAGACACGCGCGATGAGTCGTCTTTCCTGCCAGGTAGCCGCGGAGGAGCGTCACCTTAAGACGTACATCCGGCGAACGGGGTCTCCGGACTACTGGAATAAGTACCGGGTGGACAACGTGGTCAAAACGACGATGGAAGATTTACGCAAGCTGCTCTCCGAGCGCGGACAGTCCTACAACCGGAGCCACCGGGTTCGCGAATTATTGCTGCGTCAGGATCCCTATGAGTGTGTCCGAGTCGGTATTGTGGATCATTACGCCGCGCAGGGATATAGCATCCCTTACGCCCTGGAATTGGGTAAGCTGGCCCGGGAGTTCGCGGTAGCCATGCATCTCGAAGTAAGCGACGACCGTAAGGGAGAAGGCCTGTTCACCACGCCCGCCGATACCGAGGTCGTCCGCCAGCTGCAACGGGCCGCCGCATAATTTAATCTACCGTCTGCGATGCTTTGCCTTCCTGTTCGACGTACTTGAAGAACCAGAACACTAGCAAGGCACTATCTCCCTGATAGTCTATGTCCCGTAGCACTTTCCGGTAATTGGTAAGGACCGATTCCTCCTGCAAGAAGGGGCGTAGCGTCTGTAGCAACTTTGTGTAGCGGGGAAAGTCCGCGGCGGGCGGAACCGTCTTCGCGCCCAGCTTCGTGCAAATGGTGTGCAGTAGATCGGTAGAGTAGGGGGCGTATTTATCCGGGTACTGCCCCATCAGGTAAATGGACACGATCTGGTAATCATCGTCGTGGTAATGTGTAGGGATGCGTGCTTTCGGTTTGGCATCCCGGTATCGATTGAAGAGTTCGTTGATATAGAATACGAAGCGTTGGATGCGGCCCTCCAGGTCGCGGTCCTCGCTGTATAGGTCGCGGAAAGCATCGCGCACGAAATCCGGCTCCCACTCCATAATAGCCAGCATACTTCGCTTCGGGTCGTAGCCTCCTCTACGGTAATGCCGGCGATTGGTTTTGCTGTCGAGTGCGGCGTCATAACTGGCGGCTAAATCCTTCGCTTCCACGTTGAAATGATCCTGCCAGTTTTGCTGCGTTTCCCAGTAGGGGAGAAATTCCAGTGCTTCGTCGGTGGTCATCCAATCGGCGAATCCCTGTACGTAAGACTTTATTTTAGGCACTTGCATACGCGCAAAATTACGATCTTTAGGGACCGATGATAGACTCTGACCTTTATCCTTATCCCATCGGCCGACTTTACAGTCAGTATCAGGCTTTTGACCTGGTGATAGACAGCCGGTTAGTTAGCAGTCCTGAAAAGTCCCTGTTCTTTGCGCTCAAAGGCGAGCGCACGGACGGCCACCGGTACATTCTGCCCCTTTTGGAAGTGGGCGTTCGTCATTTCGTAGTAGACAAGGACTCTTTTTCCTCCTACAGTAAGGAAGTTGAAGGATACGGCCTGGATGGCATGACGAGCCCCGTATTTACCGAAGTGGAGGATCCGGCCGAGTTACTGCGGCAACTGGCGGCCTACCACCGGCGGCAATTTGATATCCCCGTCATCGCCATCACGGGAAGTAACGGTAAGACGATCGTCAAAGACTGGCTAAGTGAGTTAATGCGGGCCGACTTTTGCGTGTGCGCCAGCCCGCGCTCGTATAATTCTCTGATCGGGGTACCCCTTTCCGTCTGGCAGCTTCGATCGCGTCACGACGTGGCCATCTTCGAGGTGGGTATCAGCCATCCGGGGGACATGGAGAAACTGCGGGAAATCGTTAAGCCGACGCACGGTATCCTTACAACGATCGGTACCGCCCATCAGCAAAACTTTACCTCGCGGGAAACCATGGCCCGGGAAAAGATGAGTTTGTTCAAGGACGTAGAGCAACTGATCCTTCCCGCAGGGGAGAACTTTGCGGATATGGCGCTGGACGTCGTGCCCGAGGACCGCATCGTTCGGTGGTCCGGCGAGGGTAGATCCGACATCGTTATCGACGGCCGACAGCGGCGCATCGAATACCCCGATCTCCCCCCGGTTTACCTCGACAATGCCCGAACGGTTACTACGGCAGCCCATGAGTTTGCCGTCGACTGGATGTATATCAGCGATAATGTAGCTCACTTTGTACCCTTCGCTAACCGGCTGGAACACCGGCAGGGACGTGATGGGGGAAATGTGATCAATGATTCATACAGCAATGACCTGAGTGCGCTGGCCGCCGCCCTGGACTTTGCCGAAATTCAGGATACATTCGGTTCGCTGACCTTGATCCTCGGTCACGTACAGCCGCTGAACGATCTGGAGAATAAGTTACGTAGCGTGCTGCGAGGCCGGGTACACCGGCTGTTCCTGATTGGTGATCGGCAGGATTACCTACTGGCTGATTTCCCCGATGCGAAACGCTATGCATCCGTTTCCGATCTAGCCAAGGAGATACCGGAGCTTAGCTTCCGGCAGCAAACCGTATTGGTCAAGGGAGCCAATTACCAGGGCATGGATCAGATTGCCGATATGCTGAGCCAGCAGTTGCACCGCACGATCCTGCAGGTCGACCTCGGCGCGCTGCGCCATAATTACCGGACGTACTGCAAGCGGCTCCCGGAGCAGTGTGAGGTCATCGTCATGGCCAAAGCTTCCGCTTACGGTAGCGGGGCCCTTCCGGTTGCCAAAATCCTGGAGGATGTCGGCGCTGCCTACCTGGCCGTCGCCTATCCCGAAGAGGGGAGAGACCTGCGCCGCGGAGGCATCAAAATTCCCATCATGGTCCTCAACGCGGAGGCCTACAGTTATCCCATGCTGGTGGAATATGACCTCGAGCCGGTCGTCCACCGCGCGGAGCAACTCCGTTTCGCGGCCAACCTTAAGCTGGCCGCCCACGTAGAACTGGATACCGGAATGGGGAGATTAGGCTTTGTCGCGAAGGACTTTCGCGATCTCTTCACGAAGAATAACTTCGACGCGACCGATTACCCGGCCAGCATATTTACCCACCTGGCCGCCAGCGACGATACCGACCACGATGAGTACACCACCCAGCAGTTGCAGGCCTTCGATCAATTGTATGCGGAGTATCTCGATAGTGGCGGACCGGAAGTCAAACGGCATGCCCTGAATACCAACGGTATCTCCCGGTTCCCTCAGGCTGCCTACGATATGGTCCGGCTGGGCATCGGGCTCTATGGTCTGGGGGACGCGACCTTGCAGATGCACCTCAAGCCGGCACTCACGCTGAGCACAACCGTAACCGCCATCAGTGAACGGGAAGCCGGGCAAACGGTGGGCTACGGACGCCGGGGACGCCTGGAGTCTTTCTCCCGCTTGGCAGTGCTCAGTATCGGGTACGCCGATGGCCTCCCCCGACTGGCCGGTCAAGGGAGGTTCGGCGTGCGTATAAACGGCGTGCTGGCCCGTACGGTCGGTGCGATATGTATGGACATGTGCACCGTCGACATTACGAATGTCAGCGATGTCAAAGTAGGAGACGAGGCTGTCATCTTTAGTCCGGAACATCCGATCGAACTGTTGGCTACCGCCGCCCAGACCATCCCCTACGAGATCCTGACTAGTATCGGTCAGCGCGTGCACCGGGTTTACGTCGGAGAGTAAACCGACCTGCGGCTCAGTGGTGTTTACCTTGCCACCATGAACGTACTATTTCTTGACCGGGATGCGCATCCGTATCTGCGCGAACGCCTAATCGCCGAAGGTCACACGGTTGACCTCGCCACGGACATCAGTCGGGCGGAAGCCCTCGGTAGGGTAGGGGATTACGACGGTCTGATGATCCGGTCGCGCTTCGACATCGATCGGGAAATGCTTGACGCCGCCCTTCCGCGCTTACAATTCGTAGCCCGCTGGGGAGTAGGTACGGATCACATCGCGCTGGACTACGCCCGCGAGAAGGGGATTAAGGTGTTCAACAGTCCGGAGGGGAGCAAGCACACCGTGGCCGAGCACACGGTGGGCATGATGCTGATGCTCCTCAACCACCTGGGGCGGGCCGATCGACAGGTACGCGCGGGGGAGTGGGTTCGCCGGGGTAACGTGGGCACGGAACTGCAGTACCTCACCGTCGGGCTGATCGGCTACGGGAATATGGGCCAGATGACCGCCCGCCGCCTGAGTGGCTTTGGCTGCCGGGTTATTACCCACGACAAGTTCCGCACCGAATACGGAGATACCTACGCCGAAGCGGTTAGCCTGGAGCAACTCCAAGAGGAAGCCGACGTCGTAAGCCTCCACATCTTTCTCGAAGGCAACCGCTACTATGCCAACCGGGCCTGGTTCGATGGCTTCCGTAAACCGATCCACCTGATCAATACGGCCAGGGGGCTCGTGGTACATACCGCGGACCTGGTCAGCGCTATGCAGGCCGGTCGGGTGCTGGGCGCGGCGCTGGATGTCAATGAGTACGAAGAACAAAGCTTCGTCCAACTACAACCGGCCGACCTGCCCGAGCCTTTTCAATACCTCCGCAGCAGCGACCAGACCATACTGACCCCACACATCGCCGGCTGGAGCGTGGAAGCGGAGGAAGGACACGCCCGTACCCTCTACCAAAAGATTACCGAATCCTTTCCGGATTTATAAGTACCAACCAATGACCATCAGATTATTACTGGCTCTCGCTATGCTGCTGACCTCCGTGAGCGCCCGCGCAGGCGGAGGGATGTGGCTCCCCTTGCTCCTCCAGAATCTCAACGAGGAAGAGATGCAGGCCATGGGCATGGAGATCACCGCCGAGGACATCTACAGCATCAACGAGGGTAGCCTCAAAGATGCCATCGTACACTTCGGCGGATTTTGCACCGGGGAAGTGGTCAGCGACCAGGGACTCGTGCTCACCAATCACCACTGCGGATTCGGGGCGATACAGGATCATTCGACCCTGGAGAATAATTACCTGCAGGATGGTTTCTGGGCCATGGATGGCTCGGAGGAGCTGGCTAATCCCGGACTCTTTGTCACGTTCATCGTATCCATCGATGATGTCACCTCCCAGATACTGAACGGCGTCACCGAGGAGATGAACGAAAAGGATCGGGCACGTACCGTCCAGGCTAATACCACCGCCCTCAAATTAGGTGGCGAGCTGGGTGATTTCGAAGAGGTGCTGGTCAAACCCTTTTACGAGGGCAACCGCTACTACGCCTTTCGTACCAAAACCTACAACGATGTCCGCCTGGTCGGCGCGCCCCCTTCCTCCATCGGAAAATTTGGGGCCGATACCGATAACTGGGAATGGCCCCGGCACACCGGCGACTTCAGCCTGTTTCGGATCTACACCGCTCCGGACGGCAGCCCCGCCGAGTACGACGAAGAAAACGTACCGATGCGGCCCAAGCGCCACCTGGAGGTCAGCACGGCGGGTATCATTCCGGGCGACTTCAGCATGATCTTCGGATTCCCGGGTACGACGGAGCAGTACCTCCCCGCCGTAGCCATGGAACAGCGTACCGAGATCATCAACCCCATCCGGATCGGGATGCGGGACCTGAGCCTGGCCGTTATAGATAGCGCCATGCGGGCCGATGAACAAATCCGCATCGATTACGCCAGTAAGCAGGCCCGGATCGCTAACGCCTGGAAGAAGTGGCGCGGCGAAAGCCAGGGCGTCGAAGCCGTCGACGCCGTAGCCCAGCGCCGACAGATGGAGAACGAATTTGCCGAGCGGTTGGCCGCCAAACCCTCGGCGCAGCAACGGTACGGGGACCTTATTCCGCAGCTTAATCAGCTGTATACCGACCGGCTTGAACTGGAGAAGACACGGGCCTACGTGGGCGAGCTGAACTACAATATCGATCTCTTCCGGCTGGCCAATATCCTGGATGCCCAGTTTGCTATTGCCGACAACAACGGGATGGACGCTTTCCGCGAACGCAGCGGGCGGCTGCTGGCGTACCTCCGTGGTATCTACGACGGCTACAGCCCCGCCGTGGACAAAGAGGTAGCCCGGGCCTTGCTGCCGGAATACTACGATAAACTACCCGCCGAATACCAATCGGTTTACGTCCTCGACCAGCGGGAATTCGCCGGCAATGACAATCTTCTGATCGATGACCTCTTTGACCGCAGCTACCTCACCCGGGGTGATCGGGTACTGGAGATGTTGTCCCAAGATCCCGAGGCCTTCGTCGAAACGATCCGCGCCGATCGCGCTTTCCAATTTGTCCGCCAGCTAAACCGACTAAATGAGGAGCGTGTCGTCAATGTCTATAACGAGTACGCGGAACGGATCAACCGCTTTCAGCGTACCTACATGGATGGGCTGCTGCGCTTCTTTCCCGAGCGCCGGCTATACCCCGATGCGAACGGCACCTTACGCGTCAGCTATGGCAAATTCGAGGGCTTCACCGGCCTGGAGGGCGATTCCTATGACTACATGACCTATTTGGATGGAGTGATCGAGAAGTACGTCCCGGGCGACTACGAGTTCGACGTGCCGGCACGGCTGCTCGAGCTGCACGAGGAGAAGGATTACGGTTCGTACGCCACCGCTGACGGCCAGATGCCCGTCTGCGTTCTCGGCTCCAATCACACCACGGGTGGCAACAGCGGTAGTCCGGCCCTTAACGGCAAGGGCCAATTAGTGGGACTTAACTTCGATCGTACCTGGCAGAGCACGATGTCGGACGTATACTACGACCCCACCATCTGCCGCAACATTATGGTGGATATCCGGTACATCCTGTTCCTGATCGACAAAGTCGGTCAGGCCCCGCATCTCGTTGAAGAGATGACGCTTATCGACTAGATGATTTGGGCGCCGAAGCGCGGGAAATAAGACTTACGGGGTTACGACAAGCCTTCTCGTCAACATCTTTCCATTCAGCGACAACCTGAGGAAGTAAATTCCTGGAGTCAGGTCATGGGTGGGGATGGTGGCTGACAGATCGCCTGCTACCTCGATTCCCCGCTGCTCCGTGGCCACGCGGCCGGTGGCATTGAATAATTGCCAGTTAACCGTGCCCCGTCCGAGGCGGCTGCCGGAAACGAGGAGGGACTGGCCGGGGCTCACCGGATTCGGACTAACC
>JBASAV010000321.1:0-6081 GCA_049650785.1 Lewinella sp.
CATCCTGACCGTGTGGAGAGCCATGGCCGTAGCGGGGCGAGTCCTCCGGGTACGCCGGATGCTGATCGAAGTAATAGAGGAATACCTTCCCCTGGCCCGTTTCGGACTGAAGTTTAGCCCACGTCCAGGTGTGCCAACCGAATGCGGCATCGCGGTTCAGGTCGCGGGCGGTCTTCGGGATGCTGTTCTCGGCTACGGGGTAGGCCGACAGCAGCGAATCGGCAAATGGTCCGTACCGGGCTTGCACGTTCGACCGGAATTCTTCCGGGCTTTTTTCTCGCGTGAAGCTGAGTCCTTCGTCGGAATTGTAGCCGATCAAGACCGGCATATCGTTGTACTTTCCTTGCTGGTATAGGTCGTACTGGTCGTCGGGGATAACGTGACCGTCGACGATGGGCCAGCCACCGCCCAGCCCCATACCCATCGGCAGACTGTCGGGATGAATAGCTCTCAAATCCTCCAGGGAAGTGGCCCCTACCGTACGGGCGTATGCCAATCCTGCCATTTCCGCCTGTTGTAAGGTTTTCATGTTTTCCCCGGGGTAGGTGGTCGATCGGGTAGGCCCGAAGGATCCCCCACTCTGGGAGATGGCGCCCCGAAAGAGCCCCTTAGCCAGCGGGGATGCGCAGAGCATACTCACCGAAATGCCGCCGGCCGATTCGCCGAATATGGTCACCCGGTTGGGGTCGCCACCGAAGGCTTCGATATTTTCCTGAACCCACTTCAGGCCAGCGATCTGGTCCAGCAGACCGTAGTTGCCAGAAACGTTATCCGGATCTTCGGCGGACAGTTCCGGATGCGCCAGAAAGCCTAATTGACCGACGCGGTAGGCGACACTTACGACCACTACCCCCTTACCGGCCAGGTGCGAGCCGTCCGTGCCGGAACCGGCAGTGGTCCCGAAGCTGAATCCACCCCCGTAGATCCATATCATCACGGGGAGTTTCTCTGCGGGCTCTATATCGGGCGTCCATACGTTGAGGTACAGGCAATCCTCGCTCTTGCCCACGTGCGGGTTGCCGGGCTGGTAGGGTGCGGCGGCGTATGCGGTAGCTGCTAAGGTTCCTTCCCACGGTTCCGGTGGCTGGGGTGCTTTCCAGCGTAGCTCGTCCACGGGCGGGGCGGCGAAGGGAATACCTTTAAAAACGGCGAGGTCACCTTCAACTACGCCCCTCAGTTCGCCCTGCGCTATACTTACCAGTGGTGCTTCGGTCTGTGCGGAAGCTGAAGGCAGTAACATGATCAGGATTAGACAGGGAAGAAGGATGTATTGCTTGATCGATGGCATATTTATTCTTTGAATTGTTTGGCTTTCATGGTCCAGTCGGGGTAATCGCCTAGCTCCTGTCTTAAGAACACCGCCGAATGGTCCGCTCCCTTGAGCTGCCAGTTCAACCAGTCTAACGCTACCCGGGCAAAGGATCCGCCGTTGGCTTCGGCGAAGGTGCCCCCGTGGCCGGCGCTCCCGTGGCTGGCCAAGGCTACCGGCACGTGGTCGATGCGGTCGTAGTCCATCAGCGCATTTTGGTAGGCCACGTCGGTCTCGCCGCCCAGCACGTACAGGGTGGGCCCGTGTAGCGCGGCCAGCGAGGCTTTACTGGCCCCGGCCATCGTCATATCGCCCATTCCGAAATTGAACATCAGGTAAGTGGTGGCTCTCGGTTCACCGGAAAGGTGCATCACCTGCGCTCCGCCGCAAGACATGCCCGCTACGGCAACCTTATCTAGGTCTACTTGCTGAAAATAGTCGCTGTTTTCCGTTTCGGCCTGTTCGGCGATCCAGTCCAGGCCCCTCCGCAGTTCGTCGTCGGGCGTGTGCTCGTGAATGCGGTCCTCCACCGTCATCTGTAAGCTCCCAATGGCGACGATCACGTACCCGTGGGAAGCCACTTCCGAAAGAAGCCGTTCGTGGTGGATGGAGCTGTTCATACAGCCGCCGTTCGCCCAGATAACGACCGGCAACTTGCCTTCCGCCTCCACGGACTCGTCCAGGTTTTCCGGGCGGTAGACAACGAAATCGGGTAGCGACTTTTCCGTCGCCGCGATGGCGGAATAAGGGCCGCTGCCCCCTTCGTCGATCAGTTTGGTGGCTACGAGCTGGGCATGGCTGCTGATGCAACAGAGAAGTAGAAACAGAGTAAAAACGGTGCGGTGCATGACTTGGAAGCTTGTGTTTGTCCGGATAAGCAAACTACCAAACTCTAGCTACTGGAGGACAGCACTAAGGATCATCCCCGTACTACACTCGACGGACCGGGTGAATAAATCGATGCTGCCGTTCTTCCGGGTATGACAGATAGGTTCCAGGGTGACCGGAAAATCTGCGCCTCGATCCGCTCTTCCTTCCACGTGATCCGCGGTTCAAACAACGAGCTACCCACCAAGTCGACGCGTCGGCAGAGCAGCTACCGCCGGGCGGAGTCGGACGGGTAGCTAGTGGTCCGTTTCTCTATCGATCTCCGGACTCTGTGCGCAATAATGTGATTGCTGTCAAGAACCAGCGCACGATCGATGTATCCCTTAGCCAGGATAAGACTGTCCATCGCCGTATAGACCTTGGCGTATAAAACGTGGGGCTCGGGCACGTCGGGGTCATTGACTAGCGTGCGCAGCCGTTCCGCCAAATCGAGCGCGGACTGGTGATTACCCAGCTCCGATTCCAGGATGGCAGAATAACTGAGGAAGAAGGGAACTGTTTGCTGCTCCTCCGTGAACAGGGTCCGCATGGAATCCAGTGCCACGGCAGGACCGTGATTGGCGTGCAGAAATTCGATATACTCGGCTTTCATATAGGTTTCCCGCGGGTACCGATGAATAAATTTTCGATAGTTGTTTTCCCCCAGCAGGTAGAACTCCCGTACGAAAGTGGAATCCAATGTTTCCCCGCGGTCACGGGCATTGAAAAGTTCCAGGGTCTTTAAGGTGATATCCAGTAGAAACCGGTTATCGGCACTCACCGTATGTCGTACCTTCTTTAGTTCCTTCAACAGAGCGGTGCGCTCGGAAAGGTCCCTGGTATTTTTACCAACCAGGCTTTTGCCGATGATGAAGGTGGAATCCCAGGCCACGGCATCGCGGAAGCTTTGCTCGGAAAGCGTCCACTGGCCGTTATCCATAATTTGTTCCCAACCCTGGTTGTAGTAGTAAAGCGCCGAATCATGCTGGGTGCCGTAGCGGTACGGGGTAACAGCGGCCGAAGGAGGCGCTGGATCCGTAGAGCACCCGAATGGCCCCCCGATCATTAACCATAGCACGACGGCAAAAGGGGGAAGTTGGAAAGTCCGGCGATTGTAGGTAGGCATAGCATTGAGCATGTCGTCGTGTTTTCTTTTCTCCGCGGCTCTTACAAGTGATGATTTTGTAAAGCCAGTGAGCACCAGCATCAAGGTACATCACAGCAAATAGGCGGATGATGGCTGCATAGCCGATGGCCCGTCCGCGCAAAATCGGTCGGACGGGTATGTCCCGTATACCTACCTACCCGCCCGGCCAAGCTTGCCAACCCGATCCAGCATGGCCGAGCGCCATTCCGGTTTGGAGAGTCGTACGGGCCCGATTGCCGTTGTCCGTACCCGGTTGACACCGATGAATTGCAGCGTTACCTCCCGCATCGCCCGGGTACTTGGGCGTCCGTACCGAAGCCGGTAGTACCAGGGTGGTTGATCCATGGTGCAGATGAGGTGAGCGGTTTTGCCGGTGAAGTGTTTGTCCCACCAGAGAGAATTTTCGCGTTTGGTGAACGCGAAGTCCGGCAGCAACACCCGATCTAGAAAACCCTTCAGCAGGGCGGGTACGGATCCCCACCAGACCGGGTACACCCACACCAGGTGGTCAGCCCAGCGCAGGTCTTCCTGGGCCCGTAGCAAGTCCGGCTCCAGTTCGGTCCGTTTCCGGTAGCCGTAGCGAAGGTTCGGGTTGAACTCTAGTTGGTGGAGTTGCAGCCGGCGCACCTTCGCCCCGCTCACGGCCGCCGCGTCGGCGTAGGCATCGGCGAGCGATTGGTTGAAGCTTTTAGGGTCGGGGTGACCGTAGATAACGAGGATATTCATGGGGTCATTTTTAATGGCGCAGCGGGCTACCCACCATCAGACGGGATAGCTGCTCCTCCGGCAGGTCAAGGGGTAATCCGAAGCGCTTCCGGACGAAGGCGATCCATTCCGGACCGTCGGGAACGGCCTCGCGGTGGATTACCTCGATTCCGCAGCGTTCGCTGAATTCATTATCGAATAATCCGATGCGTCCGGTTTCGGTGAATTTACCGATAAAGCGATGCTGCACGAAATGGGAATCCGGATGGCTGTGGGTGTAGTAATTGCCCAATTTGATGTCGGCGGGAATGGCCTCGCGGCTTTCCAGGCGGTACTGATTTTGCCAGCCACTGTCGGTTTTACGCTGCACGAGGTATTCGTCGTGCTGCCGGGGAATAATGCGAATGATGCCGTCACCGTCGTCCACTCCGTCGGGGTGGTCCAAGCGCAACGGTACCCTGGAAGTAAGTCCGCCGAAACCTACGTCGGTGAGGAACCAGCCGTCATCAAGCTTTACCAGATTAGTGAGGTGGGTACGGGGGGGCGTATCCTCGGGATTGCGAAGCAGAACTCTCGCCAGGACCGATTTAACGGTGTATCCAAGAGCTTCCAGTAGTGCGGCGTACAGGGTATTGAGTTCGAAGCAGTAGCCACCGCGGCGTTCCTGTACCACCTTGTGTACCAGCGCCTCCGTGGTAAGTTCTGGGGCAATACCCAGGTACACACTGAAATTTTCGAAGGCGACGTGTAGCATGTGTCGCCGTTGGAGGTCGGCTAGTGTCTCCAGGCAGGGCGTAGGGGTAGCGTGGAGGTCGAGTCGCTCCAGGTAAGCTTGTACGTCGTTTTTCTTCATCGCTCGCGATTATGAGGGACAGGGGGGGATAGGGCGCGGCTTGCCATACGAATTTCTAAACAGGCGATCCCCGCCACGACGGCAATCTCTACGATGAGGTAGAGCATTCCCGGCCACAAAATGTCTCCTCGGTGCATCAACAGCAAAGCCGCGGAAAGCAGGCAGTAAATTCCGTTAAGCATGCCAATGGTGTACAGCTTGGCGCCCGTATGGTTGGGGAAGGTGGAATAAGCGTAGAGATCAAAAATTAGGAAGATCAGCGGGATACCAGCCAGTAGGTACAGGGCCTGCAGCGGAATGCCGACGTACGCCTGCAGCATCACCAGCAAAACGCCCGAAACGAAGACGGACCACAGCGCGCCAGCTCCATCGATCAGGAAGAGGCGGCGGGGGTGTGCTCGGAGCCAGTGTAGAAATTGTATCACGGATCAAAGTTAAGTGGCGACGTACCGCTATCCTTTGACCTAAGTCAAAAAGCTACCGCTCCGCCCGGACCCGACTGAGGGTCTCCGGGCTCATACCCAGGTAGGAGGCTACGTGGCCCAACGGTGCCCGTTGCAAGACCTCCGGCCTTAGCTTCCAAAAGGTTCGTGTAGCGCTGCCGGGCCGTCAGGAAAGTCAGGCTTTCCGACCGCCGGAGAAGGTCCATATACATCTCCTCGGTATAGAGCCGGGCCAGGCGCTCATGTTCTGGGTGGCGTTCGAGGAAATTATCGAGTTGGCCCCGCTCGATGACGTATGCTACCGTATCGGCCAGGGCTTCAATGAAGTACTTACTAGCCTGACAGCGGATAAAGCTGTCCGGAGAGGTGATCGAATCGCCCGCTACGGCGAAGTGGGCGGTCACGTCGCGGCCATCGAGCAGGTAGTAGGCGCGGAGAATGCCTGATTCTACAAAGTACAGGTGTCGACCGTCCTTGCCGGCCTCGTGTAATCGCTCGTGTTTAGCTATATCGCGGTGGGTGAGAATGGGGGCGAAGGCGGCGAGGATGGCCGGCCTAACGGGTTGGGAATAAGATTCGAGTAGTGCCACCTTTTACCGTCGTATTAACAATTGGGTATCTGCTAACCCCTAAATTAGGGAAATTGCTACTGAGCGTACCGGGGCTACATGCTCCGCCCAGATACACTTCTTACCTACACACCAATACCCAAAGTATGTACCACCCGACTGTACGCGTATTGCCGATGGCTTTAGCC
>JBASAV010000322.1:0-12151 GCA_049650785.1 Lewinella sp.
CTTCTACACTGGGATGGACCGCCACCGTTTTTACCTCCAGTCCGGGAACTAGGGGGGACGGATCTTCACTGGTGAAGTAAGGGATGATCCGTTTGACCCCCTCAGCCATAACCGACAGGTGGTCTTCATCGGTGTTGATAAACGCTACCCCACCCGTTTGCCGCAGGAAATCGTACAGCTCGCCCTTGCCCTTGATCACCCCTGCTTTACCTCCGAAGCCTTCCAGGTGTGCCTCGCCGATGTTGGTGATTATTCCGTGGGTCGGTCGGCCGATTTCGCACAACTCGGCGATCTCGCCGACATGGTTAGCGCCCATTTCGAGCACCAAAAACTCCGTTCCTTTCGGCATGGAAAGCACTGTCAGAGGTAGTCCGATGTGGTTGTTGTAGTTACCCGGCGTAGCATGAACCCGGTACTGTCGGGACATCACCGCCGTCACCAATTCCTTGGTGGTGGTTTTTCCATTACTCCCCGTAATCGCGAGCACCGGCATACGAAAATCGCTGCGGTGTCGCTTGGCCAACTGCTGCAGCGTTTGCAGGGAATCTTCGACCAGTAGGTACCGATCATCTCCCTGGACTACGACTTCGGCGTCGTCCACAACGGCGTAAGCCGCACCCGTTTCAAGCGCGGCGGCGGCGTGCTGATTTCCATTGGTGTTACCCCGCAGGGCGAAGAAGAGGCTTCCGTGATCCGCCTTGCGGCTATCGATCACCACCCGTGGATGCGCTAAGTAAATCCGGTAGATGTCCGTTAGACTGGCCTGGGGTAACTCCATGGTACAAAGCTACGTGCCAAACGCGAAATGCCCCGTACCGTATTCCGGCAGGGGGCATTTCAAATCTTTAGGAACGGTAAGTGCTACCGGCGGGACCGGCGACGGTTCTTATTCTTTCCGGGCTTGATACCAAAGCGGTTGACTTGCGGGTCATCTACACCCTGGCTGTTACCTACGCGCACCATTGCGCAGCGGAAGCCAATTGTACGGGAAGCGCGGTCCTGGTCCAGGTAGCGACGCGTACCGGGGCTCAGCCAGTAGGCACGATCGGCCCAGCTGCCGCCCTTGTATACGCGGGCTTTGTCACTAATCAGGGTGTGCTCGTTGGTAGAGTACTCAGCACCACTCTCTTCGTCACCGTCGAGGTAGTCGTAGACCCGGCCCCGATTGTAGTTATCGCGCTCGGCTACGTCGGCATCGTTCACCGGTACGTAGACTAGTCGACCGAGGCTATCCTTTTCTACCGGGCGGCCATCTTGGTCACGCTTCAGGTCCTGGAAGTCGTTACCCCGGAAACTGTTGAGGTCGTGATTCTCCACGTCAACAAGGGTCTGGGTGGTCAGTGGACGGTAAAGGTCCAGTACCCACTCATTCACGTTGCCGGCCATGTTGTAGAGACCGAAATCGTTGGGGAAGTTGTCCCATATGTTACTGGTGATCATGTTCTCATCGTTCGGCTTACCGGACAGACCACTGTAGTCACCACCGCGGCGCTTGAAGTTAGCGTACATCTTACCCTGGTTCTTGTCGTGAACGCGGTAGCGCAGGCTGGTACCACTCCAGGGATAGATACGACGGTCGGTGTAGTTCTCGTCCTTCTCGTTAGCCTGAAGGCCTTCGAGAGCCAGGGCGGCGTATTCCCACTCAGCTTCGGTGGGCAGGCGGAAGTCTGGCTGCAGGATTCCATCCTCCAGGCGTACAGACCGCGTATCGCCGGTCTTCATATCCTTCAGACCCTTACGCTCTACGCCTTCGTACTGTCCGGCGAGGTAGGCATCGGTAACGAATACGTCAGCTCCGCTCTGATCGGGACGTTCTTCCTGGATGCCCTTGTCGATAAGAATGGCCTCATTGACACGGTCGGTACGCCAGCGGCTGTACTCCCGGGCCTGTACCCAGCTCACACCAACCACGGGATGTTGTCCGTAAGCGGGGTGACGCAGGTAGCCGGTCACGTAGGGCTCATTATAGGATAGCTCATCACGCCACACCAGTGTATCGGGGAGCGCTGCCTGCAGCACTTCGGGATAGTCGGCGTATACATCTTCGGTCCAGTGCAGGTACAGAAGATAATCTTCGTTGCTTATCTCGGTCTGGTCCATGTAGAAGCTCGAGACCGTCACCCGGCGCGGAATGTTATCCCAGTCGTAGGGAACGTCCTCTTCGGTGAATCCCATGACGAACGTACCGCCGGGAATCAGGACCATATTAGGCGGGGTTTCTTGCCCGTCAAATTCGTTGTTCCGTTCGTAGCCGCCCCACTTCTCGTCGTTGTACTTCCAGTTGGTCGTACGGGAACGGTCGTTGTTGCGGTTACAGCTAGCTACCAGCAGAACCAGGCAGAGGTAGGGAAGCGTTTTGAAAAATACTTTCATATGGCGGTGGTCGTCCTAAGATTAAAGTCGGTTTATTGAGGCGGTCCGGTCGGATGGAGCGTGTATTACCGACCTACGGCTAACTAAACCGAATCGCCAGACCAACTATTGTGTTCGAAATCTTAATATTTCCGGCGGGGTTCAGGTTGCACCAACCATGTCGGCCTCCTTGCCCTCCCGGACATATTTCGCTGCTAGCGGTTCCGGCGGTTGATTTCATCCTGTAACTGCCGCCGCAGTTCCTGCTCCACCGTGAGGCGGCTTTTGCGGCTTTGCTCCAACTCCTCGGCTAACTTGTCTCGTTCTCGCTTGAGCTCGGTATTAGCGGCGGCGGCGATTCGGGTGCTCGCCAACGCAACCAACAGGGCTATCAGCAGGCCGATGACGAGTGACCACATGATAAGACTGTACGTCCCTTTGCTAAGCTGCATACCTAGCAGGCTGACCGAGTCCAGTTCCTTATTGAGTTCGGTAATGGTGGCATCCCGGTCCGCAACCTCGGAAGAATTAGCTTCGATCTGACTGCGCAAATCGGCCATTTCCGTCTCCAAATCAGCTATCCGTTCGGTATATCCACTGATGGAATCACTGACATTGACCATGAAAGCGTTCAGAAACTCTTGCCGCACTACCTTGAATTCCTGGTAGCGATTAGAAGCGTCGAGCATCTCGTCGAACTGCTGCTGAAGCGGTGCATCCACTGACCCGGCCGGATTCCCCCGTCGTTGAGCGGAAACATTGACACACAAGAACATGAAGAACAAATACAGAAAACAACGCATAATAGAATATTAGGGGGGTAGTCCGCGCCCGCTGACCCATACCAGAACATCAACGGAAAGCGGCGCTAAGTTAGCACTTACCTTTGGGAAATGTTTGATCACTTGGTTTATCTAATTGACGATCTGCCCGCTACGGTCGCTCAATTTGCCCGGCTTGGCGTCCCCACATCGCCCGGTGGGCGCCATCTTTCCCGGGGTACACACAACGCCCTTCTTCGCTTGGGCGAGCGACAGTATCTGGAATTACTTGCCGTGGATCCGGCCACCCACATTTCCCCTCCCCGCTGGATGGGCATCGATCTGGGCAACTTACCGCGCATAAGCAGATGGGCGGCGAGCGCAGGAAAAATGCCCGATGGCCAACCGCTACAATCCGGGCAACGCGACTTACCCAATGGCCAAACCCTCAAATGGAAACTCACTGACCCGGGTTCGCAACCGGCCATATCCATCCTACCCTTTCTGATCGACTGGGGGGCCGACGGTCCGCATCCGGCGGATAGTCTTCCCGACCTGGGCTTTTATCTGGATGAACTGCGACTTATTCACCCAGATCCCGCCACGATCAATCGGCAATTACAGCGATTGGAACTCCCCCAAAGAGCGATCCGCGGACCCAGCCCGAAAATCGAGGCCGTGATCCGCGGACCGGAAACAGAATTGATCCTGTAATTACATCATTTTCATGGAACGGTCAATGAACTCCTTAAGAGCCTTGCCGCTGAGCATCTGCTGGCTCAACTGCGCGAGTTGATACAGGTACTTGGCATTCTCCGAACGCTTCCCTTCGTCATCTACGTCAAGCAGCCGCTCTTTGACGACGGGACTGTTGGCGTTCACAACTACCTGGTAACTGTCGGGGAACATATTAGCATCCATACCCTGCATCATCTGCATCTCCTTCATACGACGCATGAACTCGTTGCGGACAATTTGTACGGGAGCGTCCTGCACCTCAAGGGGCTTGAGCTCCACGTTGTTGCCCGAATCGACGATGCCCGTAAAGAGGGTCGTTATGGTTTCCTGCTGCTCTTCACTTAGCAGATTTTCCTTCTCCTCGTCTTTCTGCACGAGTTGATCGGGTGTAGCAGAATCGACGCGTACGAAGTTCATTTTTTCCTCCTTTTGCTCGAGGGTCTGCATCGTAGGGGCATCGATGGCGTGCTCAAATTTGAGGACGTCGTATCCCCGATCGCGCACCGATTCAATCAACGTGTGCTGGCGATCGGCATCGGCGGTGTATATGGCCACCAGTCGGTCGTACTTATCCGTCTGGTTCTCCTTGATCCGCTCCCGGTATTCTTCCACCGTGTAAAATTTGCCTTCGGTGTTTTCCAGGAGGGCAAACTTGGCAGCCCGGTCGTAGAACTTATCCTCGGACACCATGCCATACTTGACGAAAACGCCCAGATCCGGCCACTTCTGTTCGTAGGCTTCCCGATCTTCTTTGAAAAGGCTGTTCAGTTTTTCGGCAACCTTCTTGGTGATATAACCCGTGATTTTCTTCACGTTCGTATCCGCCTGCAGGTAGCTCCGCGATACGTTAAGCGGGATGTCGGGGGAATCGATGACACCGTGTAGCAGCGTCAGGAATTCCGGTACGATGTCGGTCACGTTATCCGTAACGTACACCTGATTGCTATAGAGCTGGATCTTATTTCGCTGCAGTTCGAGTTTGCCACTCACCTTGGGGAAATAAAGGATTCCGGTCAGGTTAAACGGATAGTCAATGTTGAGGTGAATCCAGAACATCGGTGGCTCACCCATTGGATACAGTTCCCGGTAGAAGGCGCGGTAATCCTCATCGGTCAGGTCCGTTGGTGTCTTTTTCCAGAGCGGATCGGTGTTGTTGATGACGTTATCAACCTCCGTCTCGATCTTTTTAGGCTCCGGCTTCTCGTCTCCCTCCTCGGTTGTATCCTCGACCTCCTCGTAGGTGGTTTCGGTCTTGGTACCAAAGCGAATAGGATAAGGCAGGAAGCGGCAGTACTTCATCAGTAGACCCTCAATCTCGTCTTCTTCGAGATACTGCTTGCTGTCGTCACCGACGTGCAGGATGACATCGGTACCCTGCATATCACGCTCGGCCTCGCCGATTTCATAGCTCGGGTCACCTTCACAGATCCAGCGCACCGCCGCCGCATCTTCTTTAAAACTCCTGGTGATGACCTCCACCTTATCGGCTACCATAAAGGCGGAATAAAAACCCAGTCCGAAATGTCCGATAATGGAGGCATCATCCTGGTACTTGTCTACGAACTCCTGAGCGCTGGACAGGGCTACCTGGTTGAGGTACTTCTTAACTTCCTCCTCGGTCATGCCTATGCCGCGATCCCGGATGGTCAGCGTGCCGGCTTCCTTGTCGACGATGATATCGATCGTCTTATCGGTATAGTCGCCCTTCGCTTCCCCTTTACGGGCGAGAGTGGCAAGCTTACTCGTTGCGTCGGTTGCGTTGGATACTAATTCGCGCAGAAAGATTTCCTGATCGGAGTAAAGAAACTTCTTGATGATCGGAAAAATATTCTCCGTCTGTACGGATATGTTGCCCTTTTGCATATGTATTGATTTTACGGAACGATTGCCGCCCCGCGCAAAAGGGCACAAGTTCTGTTCCACCAACCTCCGGCTGTCAAAATGTCGGGTTGAACCTAGCGATACATGCCAGACCTCAGCAGTTCCTCTTCCACCGCTGCCGGCACTAGGTACCGTATGCTCTGTCCGCTCTCCAGGCGCTTACGTACGTACGTGGCGGAAAGCTGCATCAGCGGGGCGTCGTAAATACTTACGGAGGAATGGGTGGCATATGGCCCATCGTCATAGCCGGGGCGGCGGTAAACTAGAATACGGTAGTCCCGCAGAATGATGTCGTGATTTTTCCACTTGCCAAAAGATTGCAAGTTGTCACTACCCATGATCAGGGAGAATTCATACGACGGATGCTTGTCCCGCAGTACCGCCAACGTATCGACGGTGTAGGACGGCCTGGGGAGGTCGAATTCAATCCGGCTTGTGCGCAGGTTCGGATTATCTCCGATGGCCAGTTCCACCAAATGCAGGCGGTCATGATCCCGGGCCAGGCTCCCCCGCTTCTTGAGGGGATTATGGGGGCTTACGACCATCCAAACCTCATCCAGATCGGTACGCGTGGCCATGTAATTGGCGAGGATCATGTGTCCGATATGGACCGGGTTGAAGGAACCGAAGAACAGCCCCACTTTGCGCTTACTCATTGATTGATCTAGTAGGCGGTGCCGCCCTCGTATTGCTGAACGATAAAGAAACCCTCTTCCCCCTGATCCTGGTAGAGCGGCATGAGCACGTATCCGGAACACGGCGCGGCGATCGGGCCGTTGCTATCCGAAGCGAGTATCTCGCCCTCCTGGATGGCCTGAAAATTTATGTAACCGGCATTCATGTTGAAATCCGGCCGATCGGCGGGATCGATACGGTGCACGTATACCAGTTCGAGCAGCGTGGGCACCTGGGTTACCGCCCGCCTCAGCGTTTCTTCGTGGTGTGTACTCACATCCTCCTCCCGTACGCAGCCCACGGAACGGAGCAGATTGACGGTGGCGGCCAGGGCACGGGCCACTGATTCCTCATCGTTATGGGCCCCGGATTCGAAGGTGATGGCCCGGCAGGGATGCTCAAAATCGTAAGCCCCGGAGCGGAAGTAGCTGAGGGTGGTACCCTGCAACCCACTTAACATGCCCTTGATGACGGGCACCCCAAGTTCGGCGGCCAGCGACAGGCTAGGACCATCATCGCCGGTTACGGCGAATACCCCCCCATCGGCAGTAGTCGTATGTAAATCGATCAGCACCAGCTCCTGGGCCGACGAATCTTCTAATGCGTTTTCTATGGCGGCCAGCATACCATCCAGTTCGCGGGCTTCTACGCTTGGGTAGCTGTCATCCGTTCCCTTCACAAAGGGCTTCCAGATCCGATTAAGGTCGACATCGACGTACCGCTGTCCGGTGCGCAGGGCTTCCAAATTGCCGCGAAGCGCCAGCAATTCGCCGCGAAAGGCGAACCCGGGATTGAGCAGGGGTTCCTCCCGCAGCAATTCAAAAAGTTGTTCCAGGGCCTGCACGCCGGCCGGCTCGTTGCCGTGAATACCGCCGATCGCTACCACTAAGGGGCCGGATTCCTCACCGACATAATGACCGATGACGCGCGGACTTTCCCCCAGCGGGTCAGGAGAAGGAGGATCGGGTTTTGTCAGCATCAGAAGTAAAATTTCAGTGCCACGAACTGGGAGACAAAACCCACCATATATCCGGCATAAAGCTGCATCGGTGAATGCCCACCGAGCGCTAGTCGGGCGGTCCCCACCATTCCGGCTAAGATTAAGGATACAGCGACCAGCAGCGGCAATCCAAAGGTTATGCTTCCGATACCGATTCCATTCGGCCCGAAAAGGCCGAGCATAATTATGCAAACCCCTACCAGTCCGCCCATACCCGTAGCGTGGAGGCTGATTTTATCCAGCAGGTTTATGATGAATACCAGCACCAGGGCGATGACGACTCCGAGTAGAAAGGAGGAAAATATCGTTGGCGTCTGACTATTGTTGTTGAAATTCCAGAAGATCCAGAAGTAGAGGACCATGACCAGAAGCAAGGGTCCGATACGCTCGGACTTCTCGTGCATCATCACGCTGTTTATCATATTGAGCTTAGCCATGATGATGACGGCAATAACCGGTATGACGAAGGTGTCCAGGAAAATGAGGATCAAATGACTCATCGCCTTTGGCTCACCCAGATCGGAGGTGCCAAATAGGTAGGGATTGACCCCCGCAAGAATCAAAAAGCTGTACGTCGGAATCAGCAGGGGATGAAATAGGCCACTGATAGCCAGGGCGGGCCACTGCGTAGACGGCGATATTTCCGGTACCTGAGTTTCTGCGGACATGCCGCCAAAATAAGGACTATTCGAAGAGTAGCCGGAATGTGGTTCGCCGGTTGCTGGCCCGACCTTCTTCCGTGGTGTTGGGGGCTAATGGCCGGCTTTCTCCGTAGCCGACCGACCGAATACGATCGGGATCGATTCCCTGTGACTCAAGATAACGCTTGACGGATAACGCCCGCCGTTCACTCAACTGCTGGTTGTCGACCTCAGAGCCGATGTCGTCCGTGTGGCCGGCGATCTCTACCCCCACTTCGGGCTGACCCTCCAGAAGGGCGGCAAGGCGATCCAGTTCTTCGGTGGAAAAGGGCAGCAGTTCGTCACTGGCGGTTTCAAAGAATACGTTGCGCAGTACGATTGCCCCGTCGTCTTCCGCCTCTTCGGCCTGGGCCGTCTCCTCGATGGGCTGCAGGCGAATTTCCAGCCGGAAGGGCTCGCTGGCAGTGTGCTCACCGGCAAGGACGAAGCGATCGGAGTAGAATAGGTAACCTTCTTTTTCTACGCTGAAGCCATAGTCCAGGCCGGTTGGTAGGACGGTGAGGTAACGACCCCGGTTGTCCGTATTCCGCACGCTGGTCACGCCACCTTGCTGCTGGGCCTGTAGGCGTACCCGGGCAACCAACGGACGGTTGGTGCGATCATCTATTACGGTCACTTCTACGTAAGTAGCCGCCGCGGGGCGGGCCGCTTCGGGTAATTCAAAGGTGTAGATATCGACGTCGTCTCCGATTCCTTTACTGAAGTAGGCCGATTTGGAGTCGATTCCGATAAAAAGATTGGTTTCCTCACCCGGTGTATTGATGGGGTAGCCAAGGTTTTCCGGCTCCCGCCAATTGTTGTTTTCGTCCACGGAGGTCATGAACAGATCGGCACCCCCCATGCCGGGCCAGCCCGTCGAGGTAAAGTACAGGGTTTTATTATCCGCCGCCCAGAATGGGTAGCGATCGTTACCGCTCGTATTGACGGTCTTGCCTAGGTTAACCGCCCGGCTCCATTGTCCATCGGGTCGGCGACCGGATACGTAAATGTCGTCGCCACCCAATCCACCATCTCGGTTACTGGCAAAAAACAGCAGGGTTCCATCCTGGGAAAGACTTGGTTGGCTCTCCGAAGCACGGGTATTGACCGTAGGCCCCAGGTTTTGGGCTTCCGTCCACCGCTCTCCGATACGTTCGCTAAAGTAGAGATCGCAGGAGCCGAGGCCTTCCTGACGGCCGCAACCGGTAAAGATCAGGTAGTTACCATCCGCCGTAATGGTTTGGGCACCCTCATTCATCGGCGTATTGACACCGGTCAGGGGAACCGCGGTCGACCAGGAGCCATCGGGCTGCCGATCACTCTGGTAGAAGTCCTCCTGTCGCTTGTTTACGCGTCGGGTGAAGATGAGTCGTTGGCCGTCCACGCTGAGGCTGGGGAAATATTCGAGGCTGTGGGTAGTGTTGACACCCGGGCCCAGGGGAGTTGGTTCGTATGGATAGGGATTACCCGCCAGTTCGGATACGGTGCGGGCGGATTCAACCAGGGATCTGGCTTTTTCCAGCCGTTCGTCGTTGCGCCCCGCGCGCTCCAGGGACTGTAAGTACTTTTCGTAGTAGGTCAGCGCCTCGTCGTAGGACTGATTTAAGGTGTACAGTTCGGCAACTTTACGAAAGGCCACGGTAGCCGATTGACCTTCGATGTCGAGACCCCGCTTGAGGGCTACGATCGCCTCCATGTATTCTTCTTGCCCGCGGCTGATCTCTGAATCAAGGTAATGAAGCTCCGCTACCTCATCGTGCTTTTTGATCAGCTTCGCCAGTTTCTCCTTGGCCTCCGGATACTTGCGCAAGGTCATGAGGGATTGGGTAGCGGCCAGTTCCCTTAGCTCGCTTTTCTTCATTTCCCGCTGAGCGGATTGTCCGTAGCCGACCGTGCTACCCAAAAGCATGAGCAAGCACAGCAACGGTCCCATAAGGCGCATGACCGGCATGATTAGTGTAGCATCTATAACGCCGTACTCCCCTACTTAGTGTTCGTTAGCAAATTAGCTATCCACCCGTGCTGGTCGCGCGCAGTCCCTCCAGGGCCTCCTCGATCTGCTCTTTCTTCGGAGCCTTGGGATCCTTGGGCGCGTTCAATGCACCTTCGAAGGCACGAACGGCATCGTTCGTACGACCGGCTTTTTGATAAAGCTGACCTAGCTGATATCCCACACGCCGGTCATACCGATCCAGGCTGGCAATACGCTGTTTCCGCTTGGTAAACATGCTGAAGATCCGCATCGCGTCATTCGGGCGACCGATATCCAGGTAGGCATCGCCAAGTGCCACCTGCGCCATCCAGTAGATAGCTTGGTGAGGGATACTGTTCCGGGTCACCGCCTCAAAATCTTCGGCGGCCTTCGCTATGTCACCGCGGCGGACGTTCACCAATCCCCTACCGTAGTAGCTTTCCGGCATCAAGGGATTAATAGTGATGCTCTTGCTATAATCGTAATGAGCATCGTCGTCATTACCCAGTCGGTAATTAACGAATCCCCTACGCTCGTAGGCCTGGGCGTGACGCTCGAAACGCGACACGACCCGGGTCATCATATTAAGTGCTTCCTCTTCGTGGTCCTGCTGATTGACCAGCTCGCGGCCTCGGTTGAAAAGCTGCACGGTGGTCCGGTCGCTTTTAGGTTCGAGCTTGTAGTGGTCGATCATGACTCCGGCGTCCAGACGCCATAGGTTGAGAGAGCCGGCGATACTGAAGGTCACAACCCGCTCAAGGAGATTGAGGGTATTGAGCCACAGGCGCTCCGTACTGGGAAGGACGGTCCGTGGAACATCCAACGTCATTTCATCCTCTTTGAAAATGACCTCGGGTTTGAGTAGAATATCGTTTTTATAATAGTTCTCCATGCGGTGAGCGTACTGCTCCATGACTTGATTGTACGCTCGTTCCGACCCGAACTCGAGCTGTCCCGCAATGATCACCTTATACTCAGACATTTCCCGAAGTGCTTTAGCTAGATTTTGGTGCGCGCGATCGCCTTCACGCTTTCAATAAGACCATAAAATTTCCCACCGGAGTCGCATTCCCGTGAAAATTGAAACATAGGTATAAAACCACCGAAATGGCAAGATTCCCCCCTAACAAATTTGTAGTCAGGTCATTCCAACACGTGGTAAGAAGAAAAGTGCGTAGCAGAGGGCATTAAATGTACGCAACCGAAAACAAAAAGGGGGTGCTTCCTTTCGGAAACACCCCCCTTTTCGGGAATAATTTAGATGGAAGCTTAGTCCAGTTCAATCATCCGGGTAGGCTCGGTAGCAACCGGGATTACTACGCGGTTTTCGCGGAGCGTATTTCCTACGGGTTGATTTTCACCGAAACCGATCATGCTAAGGTTCGAAGCATCGGCACCTTCTTGCTCAGCGGTGTAATCCATGGCCGAACCGGCACGACGCTCGGATAGACCCTGGTTGTACTCGTCAGAAGCACGACGGTCAGCGTGACCCTCAAAACGGATGTCGAAGTCCGCAGCACCATCGAGCGCCAGGAAGCGGTCGATTTCTTCCAGGACCATCCGGTCGGGACGATTCAAGCTGGAAACATCGGTGGGGAAGAAGATCCGGTCGATCTCGATGGTACCGTTGATGGAATCAATACGGATATGCTGGAAGTCCTGACCTTCGAGGAGTTGTCCGTAGCGGGCAATCCGCTCGTCCAGGTTCTCGGGACGGTCGTTGGGTACCGGACAACCGTTACGCTCGGCAACACCGGCTTCATCGGGACATTCGTCGTCTTTGTCAGCAATGCCGTCACCGTCGCGGTCGGGGCAACCATTGGTTTCAGCGGGACCAGCCTCAGCGGGACAGTCGTCATCTTTGTCAGCAACACCGTCACCATCACCATCGGGACAGCCGTTCAGGCTGGCCAGACCGGCCTCATCGGGACACTCGTCGTCTTTGTCAGCAACACCGTCACCGTCACCGTCGGGGCAACCGTTGGTAGCAGCGGTACCGGGTTCGGTAGGACAGTCGTCGTCTTTGTCAGCAACACCGTCGCTATCACCGTCGGGGCAACCATTGAGGTTAGCTACACCGGCTTCGTTGGGA
>JBASAV010000323.1:0-2759 GCA_049650785.1 Lewinella sp.
ACCGTAGTTGGCTGGCTGATGGTCTGCTCGCAGTCGATGGGGAAAGGCTCGTCGCGGTAGGCCCACTCAGAAAAAGTACTTTCGAGAAACGCGTGCCTCGGAATGTTCGCCATGACATCCAGCACCCGCTCATCAAACTCACCGCCGGCGCGGAGCTTCTCTATCAACCTTTTTCGCTGGCCGCGGTGCCGAAAACCATCTTCCATATTACTTTAATTGGGTGGCCAGATCGGCGGGTGAATAATTTACGTTTTTAAGCACTTTATTGTCAGAGTTTCGGTAAACCAGGTAGTGATTACCACTATGTTCCACGCGTCCTTCCTGGTTTAGGGTTTGGTAGTGTTTCACGGTGGCTTCGGCTTCCTCCTTCGAACTACAAGTTTTGCTCATATTCGACCGGTGGACCTCATCGAAGAGCGCTTTGAATTTATCGCCCAAGCCAAATTCAAGGATGGCCCCGCTCAGTACATACTGGAGATCCGCCAGTGCATCCGCCACTTCGACCAGATCGTTCTGCCCGATGGCCTCCTGCAGTTCGTCGAGCTCTTCCCGAAGAAGATTAATGCGGAGCGCGCATCTTTCGGATGACGGAATAGTGGGGGAGGCGAGTACCGGCACGCGAAACGTGCGGTGAAACTCAGCTACTGCGGCAAGTGACTCGGGACTTTTCATACAAGTTGTTTGTCTATTGGCAAATATAACAAACAAAGGCCGCAGGCCGAGGGGCTTTAAATTCAAAATGGGCTCGTGGAACATTTAACATTTGCTCTGGAATGTCAATAATTTGTCCTCAAGTATACCGTATTCTGGGCTACCTTATTGTTGAAATGACAATTAGTTATCAAAACATATTTTGTAAAAATGGGAGATAGTGGAATTTAAATTACGTAATTCTGATGTTTAGCGAATAAATAATCATGTATTCAAAGTGTATAGATACTGAATTCAATGTTTTCACACTGGTAATTATTTACATCCTCGCACGTGGAACATTGTCTGATTGGGGTCTCGAGGGTATATTGTGCATCCAAACATTACGTTCGACTACCTATACTGACCTATGCAGCATCAAGAGAATACTACTCGCGGAGAAGGACTCTACGTACCCCACCTGGAATCGGACGCCTGTGGGACGGGATTCATTGCCAACCTGAACGGAGAGGCCAAGCACAGTATCGTCAAGGATGCTCTGTACATGCTGGCCAATATGGAGCATCGTGGTGCCTGCGGTTGTGAGCCCAATTCCGGCGACGGAGCGGGCATTCTGACCCAGGTTCCACACGAGTTTTTCAAGCGGAAGTTGTCCGAAATGGGCAAAGAGCTTCCTGAATTCGGAAAGTATGGGATAGGCCAGTTGTTCCTGCCGGCGGAAAAGGAGTTGAGTCAACGGTGTCGCTTTCTATTCGAAGATTACTGTGACGAGCTAGGCTTCGACGTTATTACCTACCGGAAGAATCCACACGATGCGGATGAGGTTGGACCGACTTCCGTAGGTGCGCAGCCCCGGATGGAACAGATTTTTGTTAAACCCCGTACTGAACTCGAGCCGGCTGATCTGGAGCGCAAACTGTACGTATTACGGAAGTTTGCTACCCACCGCATCCACACCACTTACCCCGAAACACGCGATCAGTTTTACCTCTGCTCCTTCAGCTACAAAACGATCGTCTATAAGGGTCAGCTCACGACGTGGCAGCTCTCCGGTTTCTACCACGACCTGCAGGATCTGGGGTATAAATCGGCTATTGCACTGGTACACAGCCGGTTTTCCACTAATACCGTTCCGAAGTGGAAGCTGGCTCAACCCTTCCGGATGATCGCCCACAACGGCGAGATCAATACGGTGCAGGGCAACGTCAACTGGTGGAAATCCAAAGAAAGTCTGATCCGGGAGACATCCCGCTTTACCGAGGAGGAACTGGACATGATCTATCCCGTTTGCGGTTCCATGCTCTCCGATTCCGCCAACTTCGACAACGTACTGGAATTCCTCACCATGAACGGGATGAGCATTCCGCACGCCCTCATGATGATGATCCCGGAAGCCTGGCAGCACGACGAGGATATGCCCGATTACAAGAAGGCATTTTACGAGTATAGCAAAGCCCTTATGGAGCCCTGGGACGGCCCGGCGTCCATCTGCTTCACCGATGGTATTCTGGTCGGTGCCACACTGGATCGTAACGGGTTACGCCCCAGCCGGTACTGTCTGCTCGACGATAATACGCTCATCGTGGCTTCCGAAGCCGGTGCGCTGAAAGTCGATCAGAAGAAAGTGATTAAGAAGGGTCGCCTCCAGCCGGGCCGAATCCTGGTCGCAGATCTTGATGAGCACCGTGTCATCGGTGACGAAGAACTCAAGGAGATCATCTGCCAGCGTCTTCCTTACCGAGACTGGCTTGATGAGCACAAACAGGACATCAAAAATCTGCCGCTTAGCCGGAAGGCCGAGGTCAGTATGGACCAAAAAACGCTCTTCCGCCGGATGCAGCTGTTCGGTTACACGAAAGAAGATCTCAGCGTCATGCTGGAACCTATGGTCAAGGGGGGGCAGGATCCTATCGGCTCCATGGGTAGCGACACACCGCTAGCGGTGCTTTCCCTCCACAGCCAGCACATCGCCAACTACTTCAAGCAGTTGTTTGCCCAGGTGACCAACCCGCCCATCGATCCAATCCGGGAGCGAAGTGTCATGTCGCTGTACGCCATGCTGGGTAGTTCGAGCAACATTCTCAAAGCAGAGGCGGATAACTCTACCT
>JBASAV010000324.1:0-12847 GCA_049650785.1 Lewinella sp.
TGCGGTCGATGATTCCGTTGATGGGTGAGAAAACGGTGTACGCGTCTTTAGGTACTACTTGTACCGTCCCGTAAACCGCTTCGGTGATGGTATTCAGCGCGGGCCGGACGCCGGTTGCTTCGCGATCGCAGCTACCGAGCAGCATACATAGCAGAAGTGCCTGGATAACCTTCATTGGATCAGTTGATTTATCCCACGATCATACCGCCCTCGATCACGTGGGTACTGCCGGTGATGAACTTGCTTTCGTCGGCACTTAGGAAAATCACCAAGTCGGCAATTTCTTCGGCGAGGGCGTAGCGGCCGAAGGGGATCTGGGCTACGAAGCCATCCTTTGCCTGGTCTGATGCTTCCCCACCCAGCTTCCGTTCGAGGTGGCGCATCATTTGGGTCTCTACCGGGCCGGGGTTGATGGTGTTTACCCGGATCTTTCGGGTTGCATTCTCCAGGGCGGCCACCGGCATAATGCCTACTTCGGCGTGTTTACTTACTACATAGGCTCCTAATCCCGCAAAGCCCCTGAGGCCGGCTACGGAAGAGGTAATGATCACACTTCCGCCCTGGTGCATCTTGGGTAAGACGACCTGGCACCCCCGCCAAACCCCGTTTATGTTGACGGCTATAACCCGATCGAAGTCATCTTCCGGGTAAGTGGCCATTGGGCTTACCGCACCTTCAATTCCGGCAGTATTAAAGAAGATATCAATTTTACCAAAAGTGGATAGCGTAACGTTAACGTACTTCTCTACATCAGTCCGTTGAGACACATCCGCTTGGCAGGATTGAATTTCACCGGAAGACAATTCTTCTCCTACCTGCTTCAACGCCGAAGCATCATTGTCTACGATCATCACCTTCGCGCCTTCCTTGAGAAAGCGTTTGGCCGTTGCCAATCCGATGCCGTTGGCGCCGCCGGTGATGATGCATTCATTCTGGAGTTTCGGTAGCTGCTCACCATCATCAATGGGGTCATGTACGGTAGGCGCTGACCTTTGATGCCTAAGTCACATCCGCACTCGTCACCCGAATGAAGAGCTTGGAATCCGTCATGGAGATCTCACAGCGGCTGGGAGCGGTAGTGGCGTAGGTATTACCGCAGGTAGGACATAAAAAGTAAAGTTTAGCCAGCGTGTGGTCGGTGCCGGCATCCAGTGCGGCCAGTGCTGCGATGTAGAAATCACGGTGCTTCTGCTCTACTTTGTACGCATAAGTCAGACTGATCTGCGCCATATAATTACCCGCGGCATTGGCGTTCTTGATGAACTCCGGATACATGGTATTGAACTCGTAGCTCTCTCCCTCGATCGCTTCCTTCAAATTTTCGGCGGTGGAGTTTACTGTGAATTCAGGGGTGATTTCCGGGATGATCTCGCCCATTCTGACCAGCACCACCTTGTGGTTGTTGGCGTGGATCAACTCCGCGCCGGAAGCCGCCGTAAAGAGCAGAGCAATTTCGGGGTGGCCCTCTTCCTCCGCCTTTTTGCTGTAGGCTGCGTACTTGGCGTGCGCGGTCGTCTCTCCCTTGTAGGCATCGTGCATATTCTGGATGGTCATTTTTTGTGCGTCTTGCTCTCCGACGTTCGTTGCCCTTGATGCCTGTGGTTTCACTTCACTGGTGGCCGTGAGCTCGGTTTGTTCCGCGGCTTTGTCCGTACAGGAAGGAAGCAGCATCCAGAGAGATGTCACGCCTAAAGCGAGAATCAGTATTGAATTTTTCATTGTATAATTATTGATAACATTAAAAATTCTGTGATCCTAACTCCGTACACAGTCGGTTTTGATTTGAACTTTTACAGGGCGTTATTCTTTGGCCTGTGCTTCGAAATCAGGAAGTACCAGTTCTATGCCGGCACCATGCTTAAAGACCAGTTGTCCACCCAGGTACCCGGTTCTGGCGACATAGCCAACCAGAACGGCAAACAGTGCGAACGTCGCCCACCGCGCCCAGGCTTTCTGGTAATCGAAATAGTACATGGCCGACCGGGCGAGGGTCGTGCCGATGGCCAACCAGAGGGTGACCGTAGCGGCCTCTTCATGAACTTCGATGGGTTCCTGTAGGAAGCTGTCCGTCATTCCATCACTGGCGTAATCGCCGCTCATGTAGGCGACGATAGCCCCTAGCATTCCCAGGATCAGCAGGTAGTAGGAAGCGTGCCTGAAGAACTGCCGCTTACTGAACAGCGAGATCAGTTCGGACAGAAAGGCTGCTAGTAGCAGGGCGATCGGAAAATGAATAACAAGGGCGTGTAGGTGCGGAGCGGTAATCATAGTGAAGTTATTTTTAAGATTTCAGGTATTACACCACGGTGTGGTCAGCGATCACCTCACTGAGCGCCGGGCCCCAGTGAGGGATTTTACCGCCGAGGGTATAGTACATCTGCTTGAATCCCATTTTCAGCGCGTAGGGAGTGACGCCCATCTCCAGGTGGCTTTCCGTGCCGCCCCACCATTCGTCGGTGCGCATGTAGAAGCCCTTTATACCACCCATATCACCCATGCACAGCAGCTCGAACTCCATGGGCTTTACCTCTTGCTCTATTATGCCCAGTTCTTTACCCAGGGTATTGGCCAGCACTTCCGCTTCCATGTGCCCCAGGGAGCCGATCTTGGGCACCGTAATGGAGGCCGCATCCCCTACGGCGAAGATGTTCCGGTAGTCCGGATTGCGCATGTACAGGTCGGTGACGACAAATCCCTGATCATCCGTGAAGGGCAATTCTTTCAAAAAGACGTGGGCCTGCCAGTCGGGAAACACAATGGCAACTTCTGCATCTTGAGTAGTGCCGTCGTTAAACTCTACCCCTCCTTCGTGGAGTTTTTTGATACCCCGGGTTGCGGCCTGGTAATTGTACCCTGCTTTACCCATCATAGGGATCAACTGGTTGAGGATGGTTTCTCCGGCATCCTCGGCGATTACTTTAGCCGGGGTAGAAAGGTGTATAGTGGAGGTTGTTCCCTTATGGTTCTTCTCCAGCCAGTGGGCCAGGGAAAAGGCCATTTCCACCGGCGGACCTTCGCACGCTGTCTAGGCCACGGGCATGCCGCTGGGTAACTTGTCGCTCTTGCCCTGGTGGAACATAGCGGAAGTGATGGCGATCGGTCCTCCCTTGTATGCTTTGTGCAAGTAGTTCCGTAGCCGGTTTCCGAGAAAGACATCGGTTACGCTATGGCCGTGTCTAGTGAATCCTGGAATGGTGTCGTAGGCCAGGCGGTTTCCGAGGGCGACGACCAGGTCGTCGTAGTGAATCTTGTATACAGGGTGCCCCTCCCGTTCATTGGGCTGATAAAAAACGTTATTTGTTTCCGGATCGATCGTAATAACGTCGGCCTGAATGAAGTCGCTTCCGTCCTGCTCAAGAAAGGTTATGAACTTGAACTGTAGATCAATGGCGGGATTGACATCTGCCAGTACCTGCATTGGGATATTCGGTACGAAGGTCAGCAGAGACTTGCGGTCAATGATGGTAATGTCCGCCCTGTCCTTGACCACTTCATGGATGTACCTCGCGGTGGTCAGGCCGGCAAAATTGCAGCCAAGAATAAGAATTTGTGGATTTTTCATTGACTCTCAATTAACCGCGGGCTCACCTGCACACTAGTTTCCATGGTAATCTGTGACTTGATAGAGTGCGTGATCAGGCAAGCATCCTTCGCCTTTTTCAAGATTCTTGTTGCCTTATTCGTGTGGTTATCGTCGCGGATCACCACCGTGGGTTGCAGCAGGATCTCACTGATGGCCATCCTACCGTCAACCATTTCTAATTTCCCCTTTGCCCGACAACTGAAACTCAAAAAATCGAGGGTAGAATTTTCAGCAATGGCCAAAAATGTAGTCATCAAACAGCCACTTACTGCGGCTACGAACAGGTGTTCCGGCGACCAGATCCCTGGCATCCCCTTAGGAAATTCCGGTGGAGTGGCGACTTCAATACAGATGCCATTTTCCCTGTTTAGTTCGGGAGAGCACAGAATACCTTTGCGGCTGTTCTCCCAATTTATGTCTACGTTGTAGTAGTGTGATTCCATCATTTTATTATTTAGCAGGTACGACTGTCTTTTTAGGGGTTCCATTCAGAGCATCTCGCTGGGGAGGGTGCTCCACCTGCTCGAGGGAAAGTTTTTTAGTACAGAAAAACCAATCATAGCAAGTGACTCCTTCTTCCTTGCTTTCCATTCTGTCTTTCGCTACTCCGCAAGATCCCGCCGGAGGAATGATGACGTCATCCCCGGGCTGCCAATCCGCGGGGGTAGCAATACCGTAGGCGTCGGCTGTCTGCATGGCAATGAGGGCTCTTTTGAGTTCATCAAAGTTTCTGCCTAGAGAGAGTGGATAATAAATGACGGCCCGAACGATACCTTTAGGGTCGATGAAGAAAACCGCCCGTACCGCCTGCGTCGTGCTTTCACCGGGCTGGACCATTCCGTACTTTTTCGCCACCTCCATGGTGATATCCTCAATCAATGGAAAGGTCACTTCCATATTTTTCATCCCCTTAAATTCGATTTTCTCCCTGATTGTCCTCAACCACGCGATGTGGCTGTGCAGGCCATCGATGGACAGGCCGACCAGCTGACAGTTCAGGGCCTCGAATTCAGGCTGTCGTTTGGCAAACGTCATGAACTCCGACGTACACACGGGAGTGAAATCGGCCGGATGACTGAAAAGAATGATCCATTTACCTTTATACTTATCGGGGAAATTGATCTCCCCCTGGGTGGTAACCGCTTTGAATTCAGGAGCTTTGTCTCCTATTCGCGGGATGCCGATAACTTCGGACGCTTGATCTTGCAGCATTGTTTTAGTGAATTATTTATTGGTTTGCGGTTTCCATAATCTGTTATTGCTAGGATATTATCGTCTATATTGCAATACGGTGCTCAAGCCAGACCTGTTCCTCAGCCTAGTACTGTGCATTTAATTTCGCCATTCAGCATATGCTCTTCGCACTTGGTGCCAGGGGCGCTGCTGGTACTGCAAATGTCGGGCAGCTAAGCAGTGGGGGAACTGACGCAGATCATGGCGCGACATGATGTTTGTCAGCCGCGGACGCGGATGCAATGCCGGCTCCTGGCGCAGAACTTCCTCTCACACTCGTGGGCCGTCAAGGGCAACTTTTATGATGGGTGAATGCGGGAAGGCACGATCTTGTATGTTGATCATCTCCCGTTCCGACTATGGAAAATAAATACATCGTTCGCGTAGCAGCCGAAGAATGCGCGCTGGCGCGCAGCGCTTTGCCACGGCTCAGCTGGGGCAGTCAGAACGTGGATCGTGCGCAGATTATATTACAAGGCGATACGGAGCAGGATCCGGGCTGGGTGGGTTAGGAGATCGCCGCGTCCTACCGCTGTCGTAGCCAAACGGTGGCCAACGTGGCCCGGTGCCTCGTGGAAAAGGGGTTCTCCCGGTGTTTGGAGGGGGACCAGTGCAGGCGCGCGGGCACGGCCTGCATCTTTATGTTTAGCGAACCCCCGGGGAGTGGCGTAGCGCCACAGCGCGCGCCGCAAGAAAATGGATTGGGCCAAAGATATGGCTAGCTTACTGGATGGTCGCTACGCTGGCTGCGCGAGCTTACCCTGGTGTGCGATAATCTCAAGACGGATACGAAGGGCGCCTTTTACGAGGCGTTCCCGGCGGAGCGGGCGCGGGACTACGTCAGGCGGATCCGCTTTTGTTACACCCCCAAGTACGGTAGCTGGCTCAAAACTGCTGAAAACGAGCTGAGCGCGATGACGGGGCAGTGCCTTAAGCGAAGAGTCCCGGACCCGGCGACCTTGCAATGGATGATTGCGGCCTGGGCAATGGA
The DNA here is from genome assembly GCA_049650785.1 of Lewinella sp. Classification (GTDB taxonomy): domain Bacteria; phylum Bacteroidota; class Bacteroidia; order Chitinophagales; family Saprospiraceae; genus Neolewinella. The sequence goes on from JBASAV010000324.1 coordinate 5,808, forward strand.
TGTAAATTCCACGGAGCGTGGAGTAGACTGGCAAATGAACATCGATGATGTTCGCATTAAGCTCAAATCAGTCTACCCCAAAATCATAACTTGATAGCCCACTAGCCAAGCTTTCACCAAGGTTGCTATCCAGTATATTGCTCACCTCATTTCGTGACGAATATATTCACTATTCCGGTGACGTTGGAAAACCAGGTATGGCCGACGCAGTTTTTTAAAATCAGAAGCTGATTCCCGCCTCCACGTTCACTCCGCTGAACTCCGCACCCGCAAACCTGCCCGTCCAGGCGCTGCCGGTGTATTGCTGTTTGACGTACTCCACCTTGGTGAGGATATTTTTGGAAAGGAACCAGCCGCCGCCGACGTTGAGGCGATCGATCTTCAGGTTCTGGGAGGCGTTTTCGGTGGCCTTGCCGCGCACGGTGTTGTAGCGGCCGGCGAGGTAGAACTGCTCGTCGTTGCCGAAGCGCTAGACGAGCTCCGCGGCCAGCTGGGTGAATGACCCTTCCTTGCCGACCTCGGGGGTGGTGCTGACGTTGCTGCCCGAGGCCCGCTCGTAGACGCCGAATAGCTCGAGCCCCCGATACTTTATGAAGGGCGTGACCTGGAGCGTAGTAAGCTTCACGAAGCGGGCATTATAGCGGCCCTCGAACTCGCCACCCTGGGTATTGCCGAGGGAGTCGGGCACGGTGTGGAGGACGTTGTAGTAGCGTCCGCCCGTACGGTCGCCGCCGTAGAGCCAGGTTCCCGTGGAAGTGCCTTGGTTGGTGTAGAGGGAAGCGGTCAGGCGGACGCGCAGGTCCTCGTTGAACTGGTTGTCGATCCCCACTTTACCGTAGAAGGAAAGCTTATTGTCGGTGTTGTCGTTGACCACGACGCTCTGGTTGAGCTTGCCGTTGGTGACGCCGACAACGGCGAGGAGGCCGTTCTTCTGCAGGGTAAGCTGACCGAAGGCCTCCGTGGAGAACGCATCCATGATGTAATTGCCGATGAAGGGATTGAAGACGACCCGCGCGTTGTCGCTGCGGCGGAAGTGGGTGTCGCCGAAATTGAACTCATCCAGACCGATGGTGACGGTGGCGACCTCCATGAGGCCCGCTAGGAAACCGGGCTGAATGAAGTCGAGGCGGTCGATTTGCAGGTGACCGCCCTTGACCCAGGCGTCCTCATGGTGCCGGGAGGAAAGGTAGGTGGTGAGGTGCATGCGCACGCCGTCCAGCAGCTGCACGTCGAGGTTGAGGTTGGCGACGGGCAAATTGAAGTTGGTGCCGAGCTCGACCAGGCTGTTGGCGTCGTTCAACTGGTTTACGCTCTGGAACTGCATGGCAAAGTCTCCGCCGACCCGCACGCGCACCCCCCCGAAGGGGACGGTATCGGCCTTGGAAGTTTCGAAGACGTTGAGGCCGCGCTGGTCGTTGGGGCGGAAAAACTGGAGGCCGGGCTGCTGGGCGTGCAGGAGCGTACCGAGCGTACCGAGGAGTAAGAGGAGTAAACTTCTCATGGTAGTTGATTTAGGGGGAGTAAGTGAAATGGAGGGAGGCTAGGCGCCGGCGGAATTCCGATAATCGACCGAGAACTCCAGGGTGAGGTCATCGCCGCACTTCATGACGCCCATGAGGAAGGTGGGGGGCTTCACACCATAATCGGTCATCTTGAGGTCGTATGCTCCCCGGCAGGTGACCGTGCCTTCTTGATCAACGGATAAGTGGACGTCCATCAGAACATCCCGGGTCGTACCCGCGATGGTGAGTTTCCCCTTTGTTTTGAGCAGGAAGCCGCCGGTTTCGGAGGATACGGTAGCGGAGTACAGGAGGTAGTCGATCTGTTCGAACTCGTCGGCCCGCAGGGCGTCGTAGGCGTTGTTGTCCATGCCTTTGCTCTCGCTTCGCAGGTCCGTAACCGCCAGCGAGAAGGTCAGCGACGGCAGGGCGGTCAGCTCCTGAATGTTGCCGGGGGCAAAGATGAACTCCGCCCGGCCGGTTACCGAGGTTGCCTTCATTTCCCAGTCGTGTACGGTGGAGGTGCCGAGCAGGCGAATGTCTACGTCCTGGTCCTCGGCCACCACGTAGGGGACCTGGGCGTAGCCGGAGTGGCTGAATCCCATCAGGCAAATCAGGAGGAGGGTTAAGGCCGTTAAGGGGTTGGTCATATTCAGGTAGTTGATTATCCACCAAAAGTACCGGCCGGTACTCACCGGGCAATTGACGCAGATCACTGCCGAAGCTGATATAGCGCAGTGGAAGGGCCGCTCGCGGGCGTGACCTTTGGGTCATCATTCAACACCTGCTACCATGTCTCGTATCCTCGTTCCCGTTGACTTCTCCCTTCCGTGCCACAATGCTTACCGCTTCGCCCTTCACCTGGCCAATGATATGAACCTGGACGTAGTACTGGTACACTACTACGGAGGCTCCATCGATCCGCGCACCACCCTGTACATCGGGGGCGACGGTACCATCCAGGGCAGCTTCGAGGAGCGGCTGCGGCAGTTTGCCTACTCCTCCGCGGAGGGGATCGACTACCCGCTGGTAGAGCCCCCCTGCGGGGTGGCGATCAGCTACGAGACGGACGTGAGCCTCCGGCCCTCGGCCGCGATCATCGCCCGCGCCGCAAAGGAGGACATCAGCATGGTTGTCATGGCTACCCGCAGCACAACCGCCGTGATGAGCAAGTGGCTGGGCAGCACCTCCACGACCGTCAGTGAATCCTGCGTACGTCCGGTTTACCTGATTCCCGGGAACGCGAGCTGCCGGCCCTTCCGCCGGATGATCGTGGCTAACAACGACGCCACGGCCGATCCCTATCCCATCCGCGAGCTGGAGGAACTGGCCAAGCGCTACGACGCCGAATTGCACTTCGTGCACATCCAGGCACCGCAGCCGGACACCCCCCTCCGCTTCACCCCCTGGCAACTGATGAACGCCACGCCAAGCAGGAAGTGCCACTCCGGGGTCATCACCGTGGAGGACACGGACGTCAGCCGGGGCCTCCTGGAGTACGCCCAGGATGTGGAGGCCGATCTGCTCATCATCATCAACCACACCCGCAGCTGGTGGCGGGCCGTGCTGCAGTCTTCCCTGACGCAGGACCTCGCCCTGCGCTCCCGCCTGCCCGTGCTCGTCCTGCACGTCACGGCCGAAGATGTTCCGTACACCGTGTCCTCCAAGTACACCAACCTCCGCAACGCATGAGCCGCTTCCTTTACCTCTTCCCCCTGCTGTTGCTGCTCTGCTGCACCGGCTGTACCCTCGACCAGCAGGAACTCGGCCTGGAGGCCGAACGCACCTACGTCGACCTCCTCTACGCCCTGCAATCGGAGGACGCGGTAGCCAGCCGCACCGCAACGCAGGCCTTCGATGAGCGAATCCGCGCGCTACGCGAGGTTTGGTACCGCCCCATGACGGAGGAGGGGATGGATAACCTGCGCTACCACGTCGACCAGGCGGAGTGCGCCTACGAAGAGGCCCGGGAATCGATCGAGCAGGGCGATCTTGATCGCGCGTTGGTGCAGCTGGACCGTGCGGTATTCGAGATCGGGGCGGGGGACCGCTCGGCCCTCGAGGAACTGTACGTCGGAAGCATCTACGACTTCATCGCCGCGTGGCTGGAGGTAGACTACCAGTTCCGGGATCTGGGCGACAGCGTGGAGTGGCTCGCCCTGGGCGACTGCACCCGCGATGCGCACCGGGCCTGGAATGCATGCCGGGGGAGACGGCCGTCCCCAACCTACTACTTCGAGCGCGGGGTGGATGAGGGGGCGTTCAATCTCGCCCACGCTAACCTGCACACCCGCCTCAATGCCTTCTACGGCGCCATCCGCAGGCGGGACCTGCCCGCGGCCCGCGACCTCAGCAACGAGGTTTCAGAAGCCCTCTGGGATCTCCTCCTCCCCTTCGGTACCGGGCTTCCCCCATCCTTCGGGGAAGACCCGGCGATCTGACGGCTACACCAGCAGATTGCGCAGTTCGGCGGGCGCGATGATGCGGATCCCCTTCCCATCGGTGGTCACGAGCTTTTCGCGCCGGAAATCCGACAGCGCCCGCGTTACGCTCTCCTTCGTGGAGCCCACCATCTGGGCCAGTTCCTCCCGCGAGAGGACGATCGGTTCCTCCCCGTGGTGCTCCCGCAGGTCGCAGAGTACGAGGGCCGTCCGGCGGCGTACGCTGTCGTAGGCCTGGTTGACCAGGTGCTCGCTATCCCGCTGACTGCGGCGCGCGAGCAGGTGCAGGAGTGCCTCGGATACCGAGCGGTCGGTATTTAGCAACTGCAGCAAGGTGGCGGCGGGCAGCAGCCCGCAGGTCACCGCTTCGCCCGCAGCCCGCGCGGTATAGTGGTAAGGCGCGCGTTCCAGGACGGAAGGAATACCGAACAGCTCCCCCGGTCCGACCTCGGCGATGATGTAGTCGCGCCCGTAAGCGTGGGTCCGGCTGAGGTGTACCCGGCCCTCCGTGACGCGGTACAGGAAATGGGGAAATTCTCCCTCCCGCACCAGGGTTGTGCCGGGCTCGTATTCCTTTTGGGTTCCGGACGTAATGAAGGCCGTGTCCAGCAATTCTTTGCCCCGGTCCGGATCGCTCAGGTGCAGCGGCGGGGCCGCGGGTGCCCGAGCGGCTCCCTTGCGCAGGCGGGTGCGGATCACCTGCAGAAGCTCATCCTTGTAGAACGGCTTGGTGATGTAGTCGTCGGCACCGAGGTTCATGCCGCGACGGATGTCCTCGGCCTCGGTGCGCGCGGTGATGAAGACGAAGGGGAGGGCGGAGGTGCGCGGATTGTCGGAAAGCAGGTTGAGGACGCCGAAGCCGTCCAGTTCCGGCATCATCACGTCGCAGAGGATGAGGTCGGGCAGGTGCTCGATGGCGACCTTGGCGCCCGCCAGACCGTTGGGGGCGGTGAGGGTACGGTAACCGCAGAGGTCCAGGATCTCCGCCAGGTTCTCCCGGACGTCCGCGTTGTCCTCAATGATCAGGATGGTGGTCTGCTGCTCGTTCATTCGTGGGGAGGGCTTGCGCAGGGCAGGTCGACGCTGAAGGTGGTGCCCCGGCTTTCTTCGCTGGTGAAGGATACGCTCCCGCCCAGGAGGTCAACGTAGTTAGCCACGATGTGGAGACCGAGGCCCGAGCCCGGGATATTCTCCACGTTGCGGGCCCGGAAGAAGCGGTCGAAAAGGTAACTCTGATCTTCCCGGGGGATGCCGATGCCCTGGTCTTCGACGCTGAGCCGCAACTGGTCGTTCACTAACTGGCTCCGCAGGACGATCGTGGCGTCGGCGGGGGAATACTTGGCCGCGTTGGACAGCAGGTTCAGGAGTACGTGACGGAGCATTTTTGGGTCCGTGACCAGCGGACAGTGGTCTTCGGAGGTGATGAGCCGGATCACCTGGCCGGGCTTGAGCTGGCCCTCACTGGCCTCAATGCTCAGGGAGAGGAGGGAGCGCAGGTCGACGGATTCGGGGAGGTACCTGGTCATGCCCTGCTCCAGCTGACTGATAGAGAGAAAGTCATTGAGCACTTCGGTAAGCTGATTGATGGTACCCTTGATGCGGTCCAGGTGCTTCTGCCGCTTGTCCTGCTGGTCGGATTTGGTGTACATCTCGATCAGTTCGGCCGAGCTGAGCAGGGTGCTGAGGGGCGTCTTGAACTCGTGGCTGGCCATGCTCAGAAAGCGGCTCTTTAGTTCGTTGAGCTCGCGCTCCTTGCTGAGGGCGCGTTGCAGCTCCGCTTCCCGCTCCTGCAGGGCGGCGGTGCGTTCGATTACCTTGCTCTCGAGGTCGCGGTTGAGGTCCTCGACCCGCTTGCGGGAGGCGTGATACTCGGTGAGGTCGTGCAGTATCCCGGTGTAGATGGTACCATCGTCCAGGACCGCCTCGCTCACGGCCAGGCGTAGGGGGAACTCACGGCCGCTCTTGTGGCGGCCGGTCACTTCCCGGCCGATGCCGATGATGTGGGGGATGCGGGTGTGCTGGTAGCGGTCGAGGTACTCATCGTGGTGGGTACGGTCGTGCTGCGCCATTAGCATGTTAACCTTCTGTCCGCGCAGCTCTTCGGCCGCGTAGCCAAACAGCTCACAGGCGGCCCGGTTGACGTCCTCCATCACGCCCCCCTCGTTCATGGTGATGATCCCATCGGTCGCCATTTCAAAGAGCGCCCGTAACCTGCGTGCCATATCCTGACTCATGTGGGCTCGATTCTAATGTGCCTGTTAGAACGTTCGATCCCGGTGGAAAGGTTAGCACGCCGACCGTTCGCTAGGCGGCTTTCCCGGCCGTAGCCGTTATTGGCAACGGTAGTTCCACTACCCGCGCGCCGGGGGCGGGCTTAAAGCTCACGCCAAGAAAGGCGCTGAGGAAAATCGGCAGGGCCAGCAGGGCCAGGAAGTACAGGCCGCTGAATCCGGCAATAATCACGACGGCCATCATCAGGTAATACCGAAGAATAACGCCGTAAAGGGGGATGGCAAAAAAGCGCATGGGGTGGGTGGTTTTGTTGTACCCCAAAGCTAGGGGAAGGCCCGCCCCGCCGCGTTGACGGGGATCAATTCAGGGATTGATGTTTGTCAATCACCATTGCCGCCCGCTTGCCGATGAGTTCCCCCGCTTCCAGCACCTTGCCGGTACACTCGTCAGGAAGAGGTACGGATAAAATGATATTACTTTTTGCCCGTGGCGCGGGGGTTCAAGGCCGCTACAAATTCAGTTGATAGCTTTCTTACGCAGCAGCTTTTCCAGCGACCACCTGCTGCAGCCAACCGCAGCGGTTGTCGGTATAGGGGTGAATACGCCGAATCAGCTTATCTTTTGTGCATTCTTTCTGCTCTGGAAACCGTAAGCGAATACCCGCCAGTCCAGCTCACTTCCTGAAACCTCATATGATTGCTTTGCGGAAGCGCGGCGGTCTCAAACCACGTCGCAGATGAAATTGATCATTCAAAATATGGTAAGCTTGCGATGCAAGATTATGGTCATGTCGGAATTGGACAAGCTGGGCATCGCCTATAAATCCATAGAACTGGGCGAAGTGCTACTGGTCGAACCGCTCTCCCCG
>JBASAV010000325.1:0-2423 GCA_049650785.1 Lewinella sp.
ATACCGGGAGTGACGACGGAAGGGTACACCGAAGCCAGGACGGTGGAGGAAACTGGGAGCGTATTGACACCGACCTACCGCAGGATTTGTGGGTGAGCCGGGTATACGCGAGCCACGCCTACGAGAGCGTGGTGTACCTATCGCTCAACGGATACCGCGATGACAATTTTGGAAGCTACGTGTACCGGAGTACCGACCGTGGTGACACCTGGACGCCGATCGGAACCGACCTCCCGGCCGAACCCGTGAATGTTATCAAGGAAGACCCACTCAACCCTGCCCTACTCTACGTCGGAACCGACCACGGGCTGTATGTCAGTCTGGATACGGGAAATACCTTCGTGCCGGTCACCGAACTGCCGGCCGTAGCCGTACACGATGTCGTGGTGCAGGAGCAAGCGAAGGATCTGATCGTCGGCACCCACGGGCGGAGCCTGTACCGGGCCAACGTCTCTATGCTGCAATCACTGGCCGGAAAGAGTGATCCATCTTTGGCTATTGCTGCGGTGGAAGCCCAACGGTATTCTTCCCGTTACGGTACGTCGAGCTGGTTTCGCGAGGATACCGGCCCGGAAGTAAGCATCGAGGTCTACAGCCCGGTCGCCACGGAAGATGCCACGCTCAGCGTGCAGAGCGAGGATGGCACCGTTTGGTCACAGCAGTCCGTCGCTTTGACAACGGGCCTCAATACGATCACGTACGATCTGACCTTCGAAGCAGACATGGCCGAAGACATGGAAGAGCGCCTCAACGATGCCCGCAAGGAAGACGAAAAGCCTGAGGTGGTCGAGCCGGCCGAAAACGGTGTCTTTTATCTTCGCCCCGGCACTTACCAACTCGTCATAGAGGTCGATGGGAATACCGAGACGACCGACCTGGAGGTAAAATAAAACGCCACTGAAACCGGGAAGCTTCAGTGGCGCTAAACCAGTACAAAACTGGCCGATCGGTTATAGGCTGAAGGGCTACGGTTTCAGGACGACCTTGATACAACCATCCTCTTTGGCGCGGAACTTCTTGTACATCGCCGGTGCGTTCTCGAGTGGTTCGGTGTGGGTGATCAGGAAGCTGGGATCGATCTCGCCGGCTTCGATCTTATCCAACAGAGGCTGCAGATAACGCTGTACGTGCGTCTGCCCCATTTTGAACGTAAGACCCTTATTCATTGCCGGTCCCATGGGGATGGTCGCCGTGGATCCGTAGACGCCGGGAATGGAAAGCGTTCCGCCCTTACGGCAGGATAGGATGGCCTGCTGGAGAACGTAGGGATGATCGGTCTGCATGTGAGCGGTCTGCTTGAGCTTGTCAGCCGCGGCGCTCACCATATTCGAAGCGTGGGATTCGGCCCCGACGGCATCGATACACCGATCCGGCCCCCGGCCACCCGTCATTTCGATGAGTTCGTTGACCACGTCGTCCACCTTGGAAAAATCGAGGGTCTCCACCTTGCAGTGATCCCTGGCCATCTGCAGTCGCTCCGGGACCTGGTCAATGGCTATGACCCGGCCGGCACCCATCATCCAGGCGCTTTTCATGCAGAACAAGCCAACGGGTCCGCAGCCCCAGATGGCAACGGTATCCCCTTCCTCGATCTGAGCATTTTCGGCCGCCATGTAGCCGGTGGGAAAAATGTCGGAAAGAAAGAGCACTTTCTCGTCCGGCAGGTCACTTTCGATTTTGATGGTTCCGAGGTCGGCGTAGGGCACCCGCAGGTATTCCGCTTGACCACCGGGAATCCCTCCCAGTAGGTGGGAGTAGCCGTAAACGGCGGCCGGCGTGTGGCCCATTACCGCCTCCGCGTTCTCCGGCTTCGGATTAGAATTATCGCACATTGAATACAGGGTGTGTTCACAGAACCAGCAGTGACCGCAGGAGATGGTGAACGACACGACGACCCGGTCGCCTTTCTTGATCTTTTTTACGTCGGATCCTACTTCTTCGACGATACCCATGGGTTCGTGGCCAATTATATCACCGGCTTTCATTTTGGCGATGAATCCGTCATAGAGATGGAGGTCCGAACCGCAAATGGCGGTGGAAGTGATGCGAATGATCGCGTCAGTGGGTTTTTCGATGCGGGGATCGGGGTGGGTGTCGACGCGTACGTCGCCCTGTCCGTGGTAGGTTAATGCTCTCATAGTACTTGCTTTCCTACCTTACTTCGTAGCGACCCAACTGGTTCAGTAGCAAGTATTGTTAGGTGATTTAACCCTCACACCACTGCTTCGACGTCGAAAATCGAGCGGAAGCAGAACAAAATCTTAGAAAGGATAACCGAAGCCGATAACCAGCCGCCAGCTGTCGTCCACGGGGTCACCAACGAACCGTCGCGGAATCCGGAAGCCGGCTACGGTCTCTTCGTAGGGGATCTGGAAGGGTTTCGCAAAGTCCAGACGGAACAACAGGAAGGTCAAATCAAAGCG
>JBASAV010000326.1:0-7246 GCA_049650785.1 Lewinella sp.
GATCTACACCGTGTAACCCAAGACGGCGAGCCCGTCACCGGTCAGGATGGCCTGTACGCCTCCGTAGTGAGCGACGGTGACCGGGGCGAGGTGTATCTGAAGGTGGCTAACACCAGTGATGCCGCCCGCGAGCTTGATATCACCATTGACGGTATGTCTTTGGCTCCGCAGGGAACGGTGTACACCATCAGTGGAACCGATATGGAGGCCGTCAACTCCTTCGACGAGCCGATGAAGGTCAGCCCCAGTGAGAGCGATATCACCGTCGAGGACGGTAAGCTCAAAACGACGCTACCCGCCAAGGCTTTCGCCGTATACAAGCTCCAGGTGGCTAAGTAGGCTTACAAAGCGATTACAGATATTATATACAACCCTTCATTTGCGAATGCCGGCCGGTACCCACCGTCCGGCATTCTATTTTCACCCGAGCCTGTAAGAATCACCCGGACGTCCTGTGGGATATACGGTTGCGGGTCAGCAAATTTTCGGGCTTGTCGGTGGTAGGATTTTTCTATCCGCCGGTCGATAAAGCAGGTTCTAGTGGTTGAAGCGCGCTTAGATTGTTATATCAATTCATGACATCCGACCCCGCTATGCAAAAAATCATTCCCGTCGTTTTGCTGCTTTCGCTGACCCGGCTTGCCGCGCAGTCTCCGGTTATCGACTCGCTCGATAAAGCCTTCACACAACTTGCCAAAGAAGGGTACCTGAGCGGCAATCTGCTACTGGCCGAGGGGGATCAAATCCTGCTGCGGAAGAGTTATGGCCACGCCAATTTTGAGGAACGGGTGCCCCTGCGGGAAGATGCCGTGCTGGAACTGGCATCCGTATCCAAGCAGTTTACGGCCGCGGCGGTAGCCCTACTGGTGGCCGATGGCAAACTGGATCTCGATGCCCCGGTCACGAATTATCTTGCCGAACTGGCCGCGTATCCTGACCTCACCCCCCGCCACCTGATTCATCATACCGGGGGGTTGCCCGACTACATGTCTGCCGTTCGTACGATAGATGAAATGCCAGAATTTGTAACCAATGATTTCGTCCTGGATTATTTGGAAAGAGAAAAGCCGGCCACCGACTTCCGTCCCGGCGAAAAGTTCGAGTACAGCAACACCGGCTACCTGATACTGGCGTCGTTAGTTGAGCGAGTTAGCGGACAGGGTTTTGGCGATTTCCTCAAGCAACGCCTGTTTGAACCATTAGGGATGGAGGACAGCCAGGTGTACCGGCGGCGATACGAGAAGAATCGCACCGTAGATCGTTTCGTACCCGGCTACGTGTGGGACGGTGAGCAGTATGTCATTCCCGATTCACTGCAGGGGTATGAATTCGTCAAGACTCTGGATGGCATTTACGGCGACGGCATGGTCAATTCCACCCTGGACGATTTATACCGCTGGGACCGGGCGCTTGCCGCCGGCGAATTACTCGATACGGCTTTACTCTTCGGCCAGGGTCTCACCTCCAAGGGGGAATCTACCGGATACGGCTTTGGGCAGGGGATTAGTGAACACCCCGACTATGGCTACACCATCAGCCACTCCGGGGGCTGGCCGGGGGTGGCCACCTATATCTATCGTTTCCCCGATAGTGACCGGCTACTAATTTTGCTGCGCAATGACGGCGGGGGGCGCAATGAAAGGGTTAATCCGCTACGCGCCGCCCTTCGAGCCCTCCACGGTCTTCCACTCGAGCTGGAAACGCTATCTCCGCCGAAGGCCGGTACCGTCGACACCGCTGCCGTAAAGGAACTCCTGGGTACCTATGCGGTTTCTCCGGCGTTTAAACTGAGCTTTTTCCTGAGCGAGGGTGGCAAGTTCATGACCCAGGCCACCGGCCAGTCCGCACTCGAGGTAGGGAAGCATCCCACGGAGGATCGCTATATGCTACTGGATGTCGCCGCGGAGTTGCAGTTTCATCGGGATGCGGCGGGTAGCGTATCGAGCCTCACGCTGTACCAGGGCGGGCAGGAAGTAGCGGCCGTAAGGGAGGAGTAACCCAACCACGGGTATCTTTGGGCTAACTACTTTAGCCCCATGAACATAGCGCTAGCCCAAATCAACGTCCACGTAGGCAACTTCGACGCCAACCTGCAGAAGATGCTCGCCTATACGGAACGCGCGAAGCAGCAGGGAGCCGACATCGTCGTCTTCCCGGAGTTAGCCACGGTGGGCTACCCGCCCCGGGATTTCCTTGAGTTTGACGACTTCATCGACCAGGCTAATTTGGTGATCGAGCAACTGGCCAAGGCCGCCGACGGCATCGCCATTATCGTCGGATCACCTACCAAGAATCCGGTGGTGGAAGGGAAAGATCTGTACAACAGCGCCTACTTTCTGGCCAACGGACGGATTCAGCAGGTGCAGCACAAAACGCTGCTGCCGACCTACGACATCTTCGATGAGTACCGCTACTTCGAGCCCGCCGCCGAGTGGAATGTCGTACGCTATCAGGATAAGACCATCGCGATGATCGTTTGCGAGGACAGCTGGAACGTCGGCAACGAGAATCCGCTGTATAAGATCAATCCCATGGACTTCATGATGGAGCACCAGCCCGACTTCATCATCAATATTTCCGCTTCCCCCTTCGCGTTCGACCATGCCGTAGAGCGGGTGGAGGTCATGCAGGCCAACGTCAATATTTACGACCTGCCGATGTACTACGTCAACCACGTAGGGGCACAAACGGAAGTGCTCTTTGACGGCGGCTCCCTGGTGATCAACCGAAAGGGAGAGGTAGTCGATGAGATGCCCTACTTCGAGGAATGCCTCCGCGTCTACAACACCGAGGAGGTCGAAGAGGGGGAGGAGATGAGCGGCGAACGGGAACGCGACAAAATGACCCTGATCCACGACGGACTGGTCATGGGTATCAAGCAGTACTTCGGCAAGCTGGGTTTTAAGCGGGCCATCCTCGGACTGAGTGGTGGTATCGATTCCGCCCTGGTGGCCGTACTGGCGGCCCGCGCCCTTGGGGGTGACAATGTCCGCTGCGTACTCATGCCCAGTCAGCACAGCAGCGATCACAGCGTTAACGACGCGCGCGAGCTGGCGCAGAACCTGGGTAGCCAGTACGAGATCGTGCCCATCGAAAGCGTCTACCACGAATACATGTCCCTGCTCCAGCCCCACTTTTTCGGTACCAAGGAGGGCCTGACCGAAGAGAACCTGCAGGCGCGTATCCGGGGTATGATCCTGATGGCCTTCAGCAACAAATTCGGTGACATCCTCCTCAACACCAGCAATAAGAGCGAAATGGCCGTCGGTTATGGCACGCTCTACGGCGACATGTGCGGCGGCCTCAGCGTTATCGGCGATGTCTACAAAACCGAATGCTACGAACTGGCCAAATACATCAATAAGGACGGCGAGATCATTCCCGAAAATATCATCACCAAGCCCCCCAGCGCCGAACTCAAACCCGGTCAGCTCGACAGTGATAGCCTACCTCCGTACCCGGAACTAGACGCCGTGCTCTACCAGTACATCGAGCTCCACCAGAGTCCCCAGGACATCATTGAAGCGGGTGCCGATCCGTTGCTGGTGCAGAAGGCCCTCCGCCTGGTCAACATCAACGAGTTCAAGCGCCACCAGACGGCTCCGGTGCTGCGGGTGAGTAAGAAGGCGTTTGGGATGGGGCGGCGGTTTCCGATCGTGGCGAAGTATCTAAATTAGTGAATAGGTGAATTAGCGAATAACTGAATGCTCGCAGGACTGAAGTCACGCAATTGCCGCATATTCACACATTCAGCCCTTCACTTACTCACGAATTGAATTCAGTCCTTCAATAATTCAGTCCTTCAACCCTTGGAACCCCTAATCACCAACGACGCGGTAGTATTCGGCATCCTCCTGGTCATCCTGGCGGGGGTATTCACCACGGCCAACAGCGAGCGGCCCTTTTGGGTGAAGTTTTATACCTACGTGCCGGCTTTGCTGCTCTGCTACTTCTTGCCGGCTTTGCTGAACTGGCCGCTGGGGATCATCGCCTACGACTGGTACGAGTACGGGGTGATCGACGCGCTGGCGGCCCAGGGCGTGACGCTACCGGAGGGGCTTTCCTACGGGGAGATCAACCGCTACATCGAGTCACAGGGATTGGATCCGGGCGATTTTGCGGGCTATACCGGTCATAGTGCGCTGTACTTCATGGCCAGTCGATATTTGTTGCCGGCGAGCCTCATTCTGCTGTGTCTGAATATCGATATCCCGGGCATCATCAACCTCGGTTACCGGGCCATCGTGATGTTCCTGGCGGCTACACTAGGGATCGTACTCGGCGGCCCCATCGCGCTGCTGATCGTGAGTAACTTCTTCCCCGGCCTGATCAACCTGGATCCCGATCTGCTCTGGCGGGGGCTCAGCACCATCGCCGGCTCCTGGATCGGCGGCGGGGCCAATCAGGCGGCTATGCAGATCATCAATGAAGTGCCGCCGGGCATCTTCGGACAGATGATCGTCGTCGATGTGCTGGTCGCCAATATCTGGCTGGCCTTCCTCCTCTTCGGAGCGGGGCGTGCCAAGCGGATCGACCGGGCCATCGGGGCTGACAATAGCGCCATCGATCACCTGGTACAGAAAATGGAAGATTACGCGGCTCAGGTGCGTCGCATACCCACCAGCATTGATCTATACCAGTTGCTCGGGGTAGCCTTTGGCGGCGTGGCGCTGGCCCATTTTGGAGCGGACCTGCTCGCTCCTTTCTTCGCTCAGTTCGAGGAAGCGCTTGAAGCCCTACGGATGAACACGCTTACCAGTGGCTTCTTCTGGATGGTCGTGCTGGCCACCACCTTCGGTTTCTTACTCAGTTTCACCAAAGCCCGGCAATTGGAGGGGGTCGGTGCCAGCAAGTGGGGGGGCATTTTCATCTACATCCTGGTGGCCACCATCGGCATGCAGATGAACATCGGCGACGTGCTGGACAACCTCGGACTGTTTGCCATCGGGCTGATCTGGATGCTGGTGCACATTACCGTACTACTCGTAACGGCCTATCTTATCAAGGCGCCCTTCTTTTTCGTGGCGGTGGGTTCCCAGGCCAACGTTGGCGGGGCGGCCAGTGCCCCCGTAGTCGCCAGTGCCTTCAACCCCGTGCTCGCACCGGTAGGCGCCATCATGGCGGTGATCGGCTATGCACTGGGTACGTATGGCGCGCTGATCTGTAGCTACCTGATGGAGATCTCGGTGGGGTAGAAAGCACTCTCCGAGTGCGAAGTTCGACGCGCTTTCCAAGCGCGACGGTACCCACCCCGCACCCCGCCCCGTCACCGTAGCTTTACCCGCCGCAACCGGAGGTTGCATTGAACATCGCGGCCGGAGGCCGCTTCTTACCCCACACTATGCAAGACAGTATTCTCGTCACCGGCGTATCCTCCGGTATCGGTCTGACCACCGCGGCGCATTTGCTCCACAAGGGGTTTCGCGTATACGGAAGCGTGCGCCGGGGCGCAGGACCGGAGCAACTCACCAAATCGGCGTCTTTCGTTACCCTCAACTTCGACGTTCGTGACCGCGCCGGCATCCGCGCCGGAATCCAACGGATCAGGGAAGACGGTGCCAGACTGGTCGGACTCGTCAACAATGCCGGGGTAGCCATCAGCGGGCCCGTAGAAACCGTCAGCGAGGAGGAATACCGGCGGCAGTTTGAAGTCAATGTGTTCGGACTAGTTGCCGTATGCCAGGAAGCGTTGCCGCTGCTACATGCCTCCCGGGAGGTAGGCTTTGATTCCCGGATCGTGAATATCGGTAGCGTGAGTGGCTATTTGACCTCGCCCTTCACCAGTATCTACTCCGCCTCGAAGTTTGCCGTGGAGGCCCTCACCGACGGGCTGCGCCGGGAGCTGTTACCCTTCAACATCGACGTCATCAGCGTGGCACCCGGGCCGGTAAAAACACCGATCTGGAAGAAAGGTCGGGAGCAGACCGAGGCCTTCGATAACGATCGCTACCGCTCCATGCTGGAAAAGCTGGGCCCCTATACCGAAGCCGCGGAGGCCGATGGCGTCGAACCCCAGGTGGTAGCCGAAGCTATTTACCGCGCTCTCACAGACAAGGAACCCAATCCCGCCGTCCTGGTGATGAAAAAGGGCTGGATGGCCAAGCTACTCAAGCTGACCCCCAAGCGCTTTCAGGACAAATTCTTCACCAAGCGCCTAGCCGAGAACCGCCGCTACTAGTACAACGCGGTCTCCGACCGCGACAGTAAAATGCGGTCTCCGACCGCGCAAGCAAAAAGCGGCCTCCGGCCGCGCCAAAAGCCACTCCATTCATGCCCACCCCAGCCATCCTAATTACCGGTGTATCCTCCGGCATCGGTCTGGTCACCACGCTGGACCTACTCCGTCGTGACTACCACGTCTACGGATCGATACGCGGAACGGACGTTCCACAGGAATTGACGGGGCACGCCAACTTCACCCCGCTCACCTTCGACGTACGCGACCGCGCCGCCATCCAGACCGCCATCGACCGGATAAGCGAGGAGGGCCACCCGTTGATCGGCGTGATCAACAACGCCGGGGTAGCCATACCCGGCCCGGTAGAAACCCTGGCCGAGGAGGAATACCGGCGGCAGTTCGAGGTCAATGTATTCGGGCTGATCGCCGTGTGTCAGTTGACGTTACCGCTCCTGCACGCCGCGCGGGATCAGGGGTATAGCCCCCGTATAGTTAATATCAGCAGCGTGAGTGGAAGTCTGACCGCTCCGTACATGACCTTTTATTCCTCCTCCAAATTCGCGGTGGAAGCCCTGACGGACGGGCTGCGCCGGGAGCTGTTACCCTTCGGTATTGATGTGGTCAGCGTAGCACCGGGCCCCACTAAAACCCCGATCTGGAAGAAGGGGAGTCAGCTCACCGAGGCCTTCGAAAAGGACCGTTACCACCACTTGGTACCTCAATTAGAGCCCTACACCCAGGCGGCGGAACGGGGTGGGGTAGAGCCGCAGTTGGTAGCGGATGCTATCTACGCCGCCCTAACGGACGCCAAGCCGGATGCCTACGCCCTCATCATGAATAAGCGCTGGCTGGCACGGGTGGTGAGCAAGATGCCGAAGCGCTGGCAGGATCGCTTCCTGACGAAGCGGTACCGGTAAGATCCCGGCGGTACGAAGCGGTTTCCGACCGCGATGTTGTACGCGCTTTCCAAGCGCGGCGTACGCCGCAACCGGAGGTTGCGACAAACCACGCGGCCGGAAGCCGCGTTCTACCGCCACCATGCACCTAAGCCTAGAAGATATCCTCGAC
>JBASAV010000327.1:0-3396 GCA_049650785.1 Lewinella sp.
GCACACTCGCTGGGAATGGCCAGGTCCATCTGCATCCGGTCACTCAGGGGACTACGAAGCAGGCCGTACAACAGCGGCTTGGTGTTCAGATAGCTGACGGCGACCAGTCGGGGGGGGTGTCTTTACCATGAGCCTAGGGTCTGTGGACCGGGCAGGTGGGTAAGATCGTTGCGGGTACGGAAGTGATAGAGACCGTTCGGCTGCAACTCGCCGATCCAGAGGCCGGTGTTATTATGCTTGAGCTCGTTCATCATGCTTATCGGCTTACCCATCAGCAGCGTGATCAGTCCGCACATGGCCCGGCCGTGACTGCAGACCAGGATCTTGGATTCCGGGCGTTCGTTCAGGTGACCGATGAAGCGTTCCAGCCGCTCGGCGAGTTCCCGGGCGCTTTCCCCGCCACCGATGCAGCCATCCAACTCGCCGGCCGTCCAGCCATCCCTTACCCGTTGGTACTCGGCAATACTTTCCGGAGTACCGGGCTTGCCTTCGTGGGTGCCCCAGCATATTTCGTTGATGCTCTCGTGGCGTTCCCAGGGCAGACCGCTGTCGATAAAGGAGGAAACCGTCTCCCAGGTCCGTTTCAGCTCGCTGGTGATAACCACCTCGAAGTCCTCTTCGACGTAGTGCCGGTGGAAGTGACCGGCCTGCTCCCGCCCCGTATGGTTCAGGCTGGAATCCACACCACTGCCCTGCACGATGCCGCGCAGGTTGAAATCCGTTTCTCCGTGACGGACGATGTAGACGGTTTTTTGATTTCCCATTTGGTGATACGTTGGCGAATTTGGGGCAGCGGTTCAGTTAAACGACGGGTAGGGAGGTGTAGCCGCGGTAAGCTTTATCGTCGGCAAATTCCGCATCCGTGTAGTCCTTGATCACGCCGTAAAGGGTATCCCGTTCGATGGGCCGCCGCCCTACGGAACGGATCATTTTGACCAGGTCTTCGGTGCTCATGGCCGGATGCTTCTCCCCGCCGGCCATGGAATAAATGCGGGTGGTGTCGTCGATGGTACCGTCGATATCGTTGACGCCGAAGGCCAGGCTGAGCTGGGCCGTCGTACGGCCGATCATGGGCCAGTAGGCCTTCACGTGATCGAAGTTGTCGAGGTAAATGCGGCCGATGGCGTAATTGCGGAGATCCTCAATGACGCTGACTTCGGGCAGGTGACTCAACTCGTTATTCTCGTTCCGGAACTTCAGCGGAATGTAGGTCTGGAACCCTCCAGTCTTATCCTGCAGCGATCGGAGTTTATCCAGGTGGTCCACGCGGTGACGGTATGCTTCAATGTGTCCGTAGAGCATGGTGGCATTGGATCGGCCGCCGAGTTCGTGCCAGATCTCGTGGATACGTAACCATTCTTCGCCGCTACATTTTCCACCGGCGATCTGGTCGCGTATTTCCGGAGCGAAGATTTCGGCTCCGCCACCGGGCATACTTTGCAAACCGGCCTCCTTCATCTGGCGCATCCCGTCTTCGTAGCTGATCTTGGCTTTTTTGAAGATATAGTGGTATTCCACCGGCGTCAACGCCTTAATGTGGAGGTCGGGGCGGTGCGCCCGTATCTGCTGAAACAGGTCGGTATAGAACGGAACGTCATACTGTGGCAGGACACCGCCTACGATATGGACCTCGGTGACGGGCTGGTCGTCGTACTTCCGCACGATATCCATCATATCCTCCAGCGTATATTCCCACCCGTCTTCCCGCTTCTTTATGCGCCGGCTATAGCTGCAGAAGGTGCAGGTATACAGACACACATTCGTCGGTTCGATGTGGAAATTTCGGTTGAAGTAGGTGTTGTTCCCGTGCTTTCGTTCGCGGATGTGGTTGGCGAGCGTACCGAGGTACCCTAGCGGCGCCTCTTCGTACAGAAGCAGGCCTTCGGCCGGGGTGATCCGCTCGCCGCGTTCCACTTTTTGGGCTACGGAGCGCAGGTCAGGAGCTAATCGGGAATCACGAAGCAGGGTAGAGAGCGAGGGGGCAGAAGTCATCCGGTTGGGTTGGCGGTTCTGAATACAACAAACTCACCAACTTTCAGTTTTTTCTGAAAGAAATAATTCTACTAATTAACATCCTCGAGTATGCGCAGCACGCTGTTGTCGTCGGAGCGCCAGTCCATCCGGTAGGTGATCGTGTAGCGGTTGCCGACGGTGAGTTCGAGTTGTCGCCGCAGTTGACGATCTTCGATGTGGATGGTGATCGTACTCTTTCCATCCTCCGTGCGAAGCTTCAATCGATCGCCGTCGTAAGCCGTCAGTTCGCCGATTAATCGATAGATCCTGGGCGCTTCTGCCGTCAGGGTGGATCGGTCGTCGGCCGGCGGATGCTTTTCGGCGGTGCTGGCCCTACGGCGGGCCAGGGGAATATCGGTGTAGCGCAGTTTAGGTTCCTCCTTTTCGGGGGCGAGGTTTTGGAGCGCCGTACAGTTTTCCGAGAGGGGATCAATGAGTAGGGCTTCTAATTGCTTGCGGTCCTCGTCGCGGCGAATGGATAGCTTTAACTCCGTCCTGATCTGGCGTGGATAGGCACCTACTACTGTCTCCAAGCAGCGGTTTGCCTGGATGCGCGGGTAGATGAGTTCCTCCGCGCTCAGACAATTACATACCTCCGTGGCCAGCTTCTCGATAAAGGATTGCGCGGTGGCGTGTGTACCCGCCGTAAAGAAGAAAGCACAAAAACATAACCGGCGGAGGAGCAGGGAAGGCGACATAAGACTCAGACGGCTATATGCCGAATTTCGATTGATGGAAGGTAACGATAATGGGATTAAGCGCGCCGACATACTCGGCGGTATGCCGGTAGCGAGTCTATACACCCTAACTCCTTACCTATATGCGGGCGCCGATGGAGGTCGTACCGTTCACGTCTTGCAGCGGTAAGTGTCCTGGCTTGTGAACGGGTCCATCAATATTAACCCTATTCCGCAAATAGGTAAATTTACCCGTATGGTTATCGCCCGGTACATGCTCCTGGTTTGTGGGCTGTTTTGTTCCTGCGCTCCGTCGCCCACTCTTCCGGAACAACCTCCCAATATTCTTTTCATCCTGACCGATGACCAGGGCGTGGGTGATCTGTCCATTGCTGGAAATGACAGTCTGCACACGCCGAATATGGATGCCCTGCTGCGTTCCGGTGCTCGCTTTGATCGCTTTTACGTGAGTCCGGTGTGTGCGCCCACCCGTGCCAGCTTCCTTAGCGGGCGCTATCACCCCCGGACGGGGGCTGTATATGTGACGCGCCGCCGGGAAACGATGGTGGATACGTTGCAAACCTTGCCGGAGTATTTACGGCCGTTAGGTTACCGGACGGGACTGTTTGGAAAGTGGCACAACGGCGCTACGTTCCCCTACCTGCCCGGTTCGCAGGGCTTTGACGAGTTTCTGGGCTTTACCCTC
>JBASAV010000328.1:0-5075 GCA_049650785.1 Lewinella sp.
GCGTAGCTTCGTATTGCGCCCGTTGGCGGTCTACTTTAGCGGCGAGCTGCCGTAATTTTATTTCCAGACCGTCAATTTCTGTTGCCGGTGTCATAGTCTATTGGTGGGTAGGGCTTAAAGTTATGAATTAACGGCGAACCTCCGCACCGAGTTGCTTGCCGAGGATGGCTTCCACGCCGGACATGACCTTGTCCACCTCCTTATCCTTCAACGTCCGCTCGGTACTCTCAAAGAGAAAGCTGACCGCGTAGCTCTTTTTACCGGCTCCCAACTGCTGCTCGTTCCGGTAAACATCGAAGAGGTTGATCTCGGTAATGAGCTGCTTACCGGCCTTGCCCGCCAGCCGCTCGATGTCGGCAAAATTGACGCCGGCATCAACCACCACGGCCAGGTCGCGCCGTACCGTCGGATACTTGCCGGGGGTGGTTACCTGAATCGGCTTCCGGGGCAGCACACGCAGCAGATTATCCCAGTTAAAATCCGCGAAGAAGACCGGCTCCTTCACATTGGCCCGGGTCAGCGCCGCCCCGGCCACCTGACCGAAGTCAACGAGCTCCATCGGCCCCTTGTGGTACCGCAATCCGTAATCGAATTGATCCGCCGGAGCATCGGCCGTACGGAAGTTATCGATGCCCAGCCGGTCCAGTACGAGCTTAACGGCGGCCTTGAGCGTGTAGAAACCCGCCCGCTCGTCATCGTTGCTCGACAGCCAACTCTCCGGATGCCGTCGCCCGGTAAAGGTCAGGCTCAGGTGGTTCACCTCCCGGTAGTCCTCCCCCTCCAGCCCGTAGCTACGCCCGAACTCAAAGAGCCGCAAATCCCGCTGGCTAAAACTGTGGTTGTGGCGTACGGCGTCCAGTGCCGAATACAGCAGGTCCGGTCGCATCACGTCGAGGTGCACGTTGCTGGTGTTGTTGATGCTGATGAGGTGGCTGCGGTCTTCGTAGTAGCGGCTTTCCGACAGGCTCAGGGCCATCATCTCCAGGAAACCGTTGGCCGCCAGCAAATCACCGATCAGCTCCCGCAGGGCATTCGGGTCCGGTCGGGGCGCTACGACCATGGCCGTCGTGATCATGGCCGGCTCGGGTATCTTATTGAAGCCGTATACCCGCAGGATCTCTTCAATGACATCCACCTCCCGGGTCACGTCCACCTTATTCGTCGGTACCGCCACCACGAAGCGCGTCTCGTCTTCCTCCCGGATTTCCATATTCATGCTGCGCAGAATATTCTGCACCGTTTCCCGACCGAGATCAACGCCGATCAGGTCAGTGATCCGTTGGTAGCGGACCGTCACCAATTCGGGCGGTATGGGTTCGGGGTACAGATCAAGGATTTTACCGGCGACCTGTCCACCGGCCAACTCCTGCAGCAGCAGAGCGGCACGCTTGAGGGCGTAAACCACCACGTTGGGGTCACTGCCTTTCTCGAAGATCCGTGCCGCGTCCGTGCGGAGGTTGTGGCGCATACTACTGCGACGGACCGTCCCGGCCTCAAAGTGCGCTGATTCCAGGAAAATGCGGCTCGTCTTGTCAGTCACTCCACTGTCGGCACCACCGAATACGCCGGCCAGACACATCGGCCGGTCATTGCCGTCGCAGATCATCAGGTCATCGGCGGAGAGCTTTCGCTCCACCCCGTCCAGCGAACGGAAGCTCGTTTCATCAGCCAGCTTCTGGACCTTAATCCGGTTACCGGCCACCTTATCCAAGTCGAAGGCATGGAGTGGTTGGCCCAGCTCGTGCAGGACGTAATTCGTCACGTCGACCACATTATTAATGGGTCGCACGCCGATAGCGTTGAGGCGCGAGCGTAGCCAATCGGGGCTGGTTCCGATTTGTAGGTTTTCAATGACCAGACCCGCATAACGGGGCGCTTCCGCGGGATCAACAACCTGGGCGGCGGGCGCAGGAGAATTGCCTTCCGTGAAGGCCGAAACATCCGGTTGCTCGAGACTCACCTGATCGTCCCTTTCCACGCTGAGGGCGGCCGCCAGATCGAACGCCACGCCGAGGTGGTTCGTCGCGTCGGAGCGGTTCGGGGTAAGGCCTATCTCGTAGACGTGGTCGGTTTCCAATTCGTACACATCCGCTACCGGGGTCCCCGGCTCATAAGCGCGGTCAAAGACGATGATACCGTCGTGGTCGGTCCCAAGGCCGAGCTCATCCTCGGCGCAGATCATTCCTTCGCTGACCTCTCCGCGGATCTTGCCCTTTTTGATCGTGAATGCTTCCCCGCCGGTGGGATAAAGTGTTGTTCCTACGGTAGCTATCGGCACGTGCTGCCCAGCGGCTACGTTAGGGGCTCCACACACGATAGACACGGGCTCTCCCCGGCCGATATCGACTCGGGTCAGCGATAGCCGGTCGGCGTTTGGATGCTTTCCGCACTCGACCACGTGACCGACAACTACCCCTTCCAATCCACCGGGTACGGACTCCACTTTTTCCATTCCCTCGACTTCCAGTCCCGTGCCGGTGAGCAATTCACTGACGCGCTCGGGAGGCAAATCCAGGTCCAGGTACTCTTTTAGCCAGTTGAGCGATACTTTCATAGCCCGCAAAGGTAGCAGACGAAACGCAGAGCTGAATAAATTGCAGGATGTAACACCGCCCCAGTTCTGGTGAATTAAGTGTTAAACTGCCGACACATATCCCACGCTACCCCGTTACCGCATTATTATTGTAGCTACCGCTAACCTTTAGCGGCGTGTTCAGTTGAATAACCACACTCTTCTTCTACCACCCCACGATGAAACTGCTCCTCCCCTTACTGCTGCTACTTCCCTGCCTGGGTATGACGGCGCAGTCGACGCCCCCCCTGCGGGTTGAACCGGCGGAGATAAATAAGGTGATTCGGGTAGACAATATCGACGAAGACTTCGAGGATGTATCCACCGTAGTGGTCACCAACAACTCCGGACGCACAGTTCAGCTTCTTAGAGAAAGCGTGGTACAGGAGAGCCCCCGATCCTGGTCTTATTCCGCCCTCGACCGGGTGAGCCGCGCTACCCCGTACGTCCTGTCCGAAGATCAGCAGGCTACCGGGCGTCAGATCAGCCTTCGCCCAGGTCAGTCCGCCACCTTCTTCGTGGTGCTGCGTCCCGACGGCGTCGCCGGCAACGGTACGGCCGAATTGCGTTTTTCCGATCTTACTTTTCCGGGAACAGTCCTGGCCACCGCGACCATAAATACGACCCTGACGCGCCAAGATTCCGATACGGAATCAACGGATAGCCGCGCTAATCCCACGACGGTTCGGCTTTATCCGAACCCCGCGACGGATCGCTTCTACGTGGAAACTCCGCGTTCCGTCCGCTTAGGTCGGGTAGAAGTAACGAACACCCTGGGACGCCGCCTCAAGTCCTTCACTGCGGAATCCGGCTCTGACGGCTTCGACATCGAAAACCTGCCGGACGGCCTCTATCTGATTTCTATTTACGACGACAGTGGTAAAAAGCTGCGGACACTCCGCCTGCTTCACCGTCGTTTTGGCGCGTAACTATTCTATTGCTCCAAGGCGGCAATGTACTTATCCGCCTGAGCGGCTTCCGCACTCTGTCCAAAGTCCATCTTCAGCCGCCGGAAAGCTTCCAGGGCTTCTTCGTTCTGTCCCTGGTGCCGGTACAACAGACCCAGTTTATTGAGGTAGTAGCCACCGGTCACGAAATTGTCTCCGGCTTCATCTACGGCCTCTCCGTAAGCATCGATGGCAGCGGCGTAATCTTCCAATTCGCTGTGCAGATCGCCCATTACACCCATTTTCATGGTGGGCAGGAGGTCCCCGTCGGCGTTAAACTCCTCTAGATAATCGAGGGCTGCTTCGTACTGACCCAGATTGAGGTAGCTGACCGCGATATAGTAATTAGCCAGGTTACCGGCATCGGTACCTCCGAACTCCTCGGCGATTTCCAGAAATCCAGGGTAAGCCTGCCCGGGGTTGGTCAGTGCCAGACCGAAGCTATCCTGCTCGAACTGGTACTGGGCTTGCTGCATCTGCTGAGCGGCATTGCGCTCGGCGGGACCGGCAATGAAGGTTTGATAGAGGAGGGCGCCGGCAACAATGAAAATGAGCGCTACAACCGCACCGATAATCGGTTTACGGTTCCGCTCAAAAAAGTCCATTCCCTTTTCCCGGACCTCGATGATGTCGACGAGCTTGTCGTCTTCTTCAATCCGAATTTCCTGATTTCCTTCATTCCCACTCCGTCCGCGGCTAGGCGTTCCGGTCGGGCGACGTCCGATATTGTTCTTTCTTGCCATAATACTCGTAATGCTGGCGGCTCCGGAAGGAGCACAGCTGCTGAAAAAGTGGCGCAAAGATAAGGTAAAGCCCGCTAACTGAATACAATATCCAGCGCGGAATGTCATTGGCTTTGCGTCTCGTGTCCCTGATGGACCGGCAGGAGGACCCACCGAATCACCCTTTCTAGGTCAGGAAGGGGTAAGGCTGGGAGTAGTTATCGGCGTAGAGACCATCCGCATCCGGGTAGGGGCTCTCGTCGGCAAACTGGGCGGCTTCCTTGATTTCCGCCTTGACCTGATCCTTGATTTCCTTGATCTCGTCCTCGGTAGCAATACCGTTATCAAGAATCTTCTTCTCGGTCATCTTTACCGGGTCGCGGTCCTGGTAGGTCTTGACCTCCGTTTTCTCGCGGTAGCGTGCCGGGTCGGATACGGAGTGTCCCTTGTACCGATAAGTCTGAATATCCAGGTAGTAAGGACCATTTCCGGCGCGAATGTGCTCGGCAGCGCGGGAGATAGCTTCGTGTACCGCTTCGGGATCCATTCCGTCCACACTCTCACTGGGCATATCAAAACTGGCACCCAATTTGCTGAGATCGGTTACGTTGCTGGTCCGCTGTACACTCGTACCCATGGCATAGCCGTTGTTTTCACAGATGTACAGGGCGGGAACCTTCCAGGTCATGGCCATATTCCAGCTTTCCCAGAGGGCACCCTGGCGGGCGGCTCCTTCGCCAAACATTACCACACAGAGGTTCTTGGTTTTCTTGTACTTCTCGGCGAAGGCAATACCGGTCCCGATGGGGATCTGGGCACCCACGATACCATTTC
>JBASAV010000329.1:0-2226 GCA_049650785.1 Lewinella sp.
TGCAATCCTTCGGCGAAGTCACCGTAGCGGGCACCGGCACCGACCGTCACGGTATTGGCCGCCTCGTCCAGTTCGAGCAGTTGATTTAGCCCGGCGGTAGACACCTGACTTTCGGGACTGTCCGCGATGTTATTGAAGCAGTGGCGGGAACCCAGCGCCTTCTGTTTGCCGAGCTCCATGACCAATTCCTGTACTGCTTCTACGGATTCCGGCCGGTACAGCCGTTCAGCACGGTAGGTATAGTTACCGGCCCAGTTTTTGCGGACACCAGGATCTTCCACCAGCCCCGGTAAGACATGGGGAGAACAGGCGGAGAAGGGGACAACCATTCCACCGGCAACAACCATTGATGTAGTTCTCATAAATTCTTTTCGATTCATTGTGCTACGACTTTACCCGGTGCAAGGGGATACCTTCAAATTTGTGGCCGCTAATCCAACACCAACTTACACAAAAGCGGTCAGTCGGCCCTCAGACGCTCGCCACGCAAAATAAGGCATCGGATTTTCCTGGATCCACCTAACAAAATATTTACCGGAACCAGCGCCGAAAACCATGGAAAATACGGTAGCCGGGTGAACCAACGGCACGTTCTAAAGTTTCGGGTACCGACGGCGATTCCGGTGATAATGACGACACATTATAGTCCGGAGACCCCGCCATTGCATACTTCGGGATCACCACTTCCACCCGTGCTAACCCGTCGATTGGTCACTCTGACTTATCAGTAGCCGACCGGCGGTTGCCTGCCCGAAGTATATCCGCAAAGAGTAATCTGATTAACCAACCAAAATAACCAATTATGCAAGTTCATGGATACGGCGCCATTTCCGCCAATGACACCCTGCAACACCTTGTTTTCGACCGCAAAGACCCGCGCGCGGGTGAGATCGGCTTCGAAGTAATCTACTGCGGCGTTTGCCACTCGGATGTACACCAGGTAAATGACGACTGGGATAATTCCGTTTACCCCTGTGTACCCGGCCACGAAATCGTAGGCCGGGTGACTACCGTCGGCGAAGGCATAACTAAATTTAAAAAGGGAGACCTCATCGGCGTTGGCTGCATGGTCAACAGCTGCCAGCAGTGCGAGGAGTGCAAGAATGACATGGAGCAGTACTGCACCGGTCCGAAGGGTGCCACCCTAACCTATAACGGACCCACCGTGCCCGACGGTACCAATACCTACGGTGGGTATACCACCCATATGGTCGTCCGCGAAGAATTTGGCATTACGATCCCGGACGGCCTGGAACCACAGTACGTCGGACCGATCCTGTGCGCCGGCGTGACCACCTACTCGCCGATGAAGCATTGGAACCTGAAGGCGGGACAGACCCTGGGAGTAGCCGGTATCGGCGGACTCGGCCACATGGCCGTACAGCTGGGTAAAGCACTTGGCGCGAAAGTGATCGCGTTCACAGGCCACGAAAGCAAGCGTCAGGATATTCTCGCGCTCGGGGCCGACGAGGTAGTCGTGACGAGTGACGAGGATGCAATGGAAGCCCACGCGATGAGCCTGCACCTCCTGATCAATACCATCCCCTACCCTTTCGATATCTCGACTTTCATCCCCCTGATGAAGAAGAATTCAACCATTGCTATGGTGGGTAACTTCATCGAGATTCCGAAATTTGTACCGGCCGACGTAGTATTCAATCGCATTCAAATCGCCGGTTCCTTGATCGGTGGCATGAAGGAAACCCAGGAGGTTATCGACCTCTGCGCGAAGCATAATATTCGTCCGAAGATCGAGGTCATCGATATGGACCGGATCAATGATGTCTTCACCAAGTTACGCGACAATACGACGGACCACGAATTCCGCCACGTGATCGATATGGAGACCCTTCGGTCTAAGGTGGCCGGAAACGGTACGGGTGCCAAATCGATTGAGCAGCCTACCCGCGGTGAGGTAGTTAGCTAGATCTGTACCCTCCCCGCTTGAAAAAGCCCCGTTCGGCCTGGCCGGACGGGGCTTACTTTTTACCCCCGCCAAGATGTGGCGCACCGTGTGGTGTGGTGACTTGGCTCCGGTTCGCGAGCTCCGTTCGCGGCACACCCGAGCGCAGCGAGGGGCATATCCTCGCCGGTTCGCGAGCTCCGTTCGAGGCACACCCGAGCGCAGCGAGGGGCACATTCTCTCCGGTTCGCGAGCTCCGTTCGCGGACCCACCCGAGCGCAGCAATGGGTAACTATCCCAACAACATCCCCGCTCCTTCTAAC
>JBASAV010000330.1:0-2115 GCA_049650785.1 Lewinella sp.
GTCGACAGCGAAACCGGCTACATCTACTGGGGCGAAGTGGGACCGGATGCCTCTGAGGACTCCAAGTATGGACCGCGCGGCTACGACGAATTCAACCAGGCGAAGGAAGCAAGCTTCCATGGCTGGCCCTACTTCATCGGAGACAACCTGGCCTACATCGACTACGACTACGCATCCGACTCGGTGGGGCAGCCCTTCGACGTCGATAATGTGATGAACGACTCACCGAACAACGACGGCATGGCCGAGCTGCCCGAGCCGGTACCCGCCTTCATCTGGTACCCCTATAGCTACTCCGAAGAATTCCCCCAGATGGGCAGCTCCGGACGCAGCGCCACGGGCGGACCGGTCTTCCGGCAGGCCGACTTTGCCGATACCGATTACCGCTTCCCCAGCTACTACGAGGGTAAATGGCTAATGGTCGAATTCATGCGTGGCTGGATCATGGCCGTCGAGATGGATGAGAATGGTGACTACGTAGGTATGGAGCCCTTCCTGCCCGAAGAAAACTTCAGCAGCGCCATCGATATGCTGTTCAGCCCCGATGGACGGCTGTACGTGCTCGAATACGGCTCGGCCTGGTTCCGCGGCAACGAAAATGCTCAGATCAAGCGCATCGAGTACAACGGCGGTAACCGCTCACCCGTGGTGGTGGCGAGTGCCGACCGGACTGCCGGTGCTTTACCCCTGGAAGTCAAGCTCACTGCCGAAGGCACGCAGGACTACGACGAAGACGAGTTGGAATACCAGTGGACGGTAAGCTCGGATAACGGCTATTCCAAAACATTCGGGGAGGCCGATCACACGATCGTCCTGGAAGAAGAGGGGACCTACACCGCCGAACTCGTAGTAAGCGACCCGTCGGGGAACAGTGACCGGAAAAGCTTCCAGATCCTCGCGGGTAATGCGCCACCAGAGGTGGACATCGTGCTTTCCGAGGGAAACCAATCCTTCTTCTTCCCCGGCAGCCAGCTGCAGTACGACATTCGCGTGGCCGACCCCGAAGACGGTTCCATCGAGGGTGGCGAGATCCCTGCGGAGGCCATTGCCGTCAATTTCGATTACACCCCGGAGGGTTACGATCCGATCGAGATCGCCCAGAATCACGTGAGTAGCGATGAGTGGGTGATCTACCAGAAGGGAAAAGACATGATCGGAGAGAGCGACTGTCTTTCTTGTCACCGCGTGGATGTGTCCTCGGTAGGGCCCAGCTATCAGGCCGTGGCGGAGAAGTACCCCAACACGCCGGAACAAAAGGCGATCAGCGCCAAACGCATCATTGAGGGCAGTGTAGGCCTATGGGGCGATCACGCTATGAGCGCCCACCCCGACCTGTCAGAAAAAGACGCCATGATGATGGTCGACTACATTATGAGCCTCGACCAGCCGGCCCCCGACCGGCAAAGCGTACCGCTGCGGGGCAGTTATGTCACTGACGTACCCGCAGCCGAAAACGGTAAAGGCGGGTATTTGTTACGCGTTGCCTATACGGACCGGGGGCGCGGTGAATTGGGGTCGCTCACCTCCGAGAAAATTATCGCGCTCCGTAACCCGGTACTTCCGGCGGAAGGGTCGGACTACAAAGAAGGAACCCAGCTGATGACCACGCCCCGGCGTTCGTTCAACGTCGTCGAGGACGGCGGATTCGTCGGCTACCGTGACCTGGACCTCACCGGTATCGGGGAGATCGTCATCAACGCCGAAGCCAGCGAGCGTTCCGGTTCGGCCGGCGGTACGATCGAGGTGCGTTTGGATAGCCCCGACGGGGAAGTGATCGGCCAAACCGAGAAGGTCGTTCACCGGGAATTGGACTACGATGCCGAGCTGATGAAGCAACGGCAAGCCTGGGAAGCCGCCGGCAAAAAGGGTCCGGAGCCGAATATCTGGCAGGTACGGCAGTCGCTCAAGCCCACCTGGTCCGTTCCCGTCGGCGATACGGAGGGTATACACGACGTCTACTTCGTCGTCCGCAACAAGGACACGAAGCCCGGCCAGATCCTCGTCCAGCTCGAAACCATAGAATTCAAATCCGGTAGCCGGCTATCGCGATAAACAACCAGCAACCAGCAACTAGTTACCAGCAACCAGTACCAAGCAACC
The DNA here is from genome assembly GCA_049650785.1 of Lewinella sp. Taxonomy (GTDB): domain Bacteria; phylum Bacteroidota; class Bacteroidia; order Chitinophagales; family Saprospiraceae; genus Neolewinella. The sequence goes on from JBASAV010000330.1 coordinate 2,101, forward strand.
AACACGATCATGCAC
>JBASAV010000331.1:0-1940 GCA_049650785.1 Lewinella sp.
ATCCTCCGCTGCGCCATCGACCCCAATGACAAGCGTTCCTGGCCCAGCCGCCCGGAAGAAAGCAACTCGAACTACACGCAGCTGGATGAGGAAATCGAATACATGATCCGCTTTCAAAATACCGGCAACGACACCGCCTTCACCGTCTTCCTGGAGGATCAGCTTCCGGAGAGCCTGGACTACGAGACTTTTCAGGCGTTGTCTGCCAGCCACGAGTACGAGGTTAACCTGACCGATGGTCTGCTCGAGGTGATCTTTCGGAAGATCATGCTGCCCGATAGCAACGTCAACGAGCCGGCTAGCCACGGGTACTTCAGCTTCACCATCCGTGCGCGGGAGGGATTAGACGACTACTCCGAGATAGCCAATAAGGCGGGTATTTTCTTTGATTTCAACCAGCCCGTCATCACGAATAGCACGAAGAATACCATGGTGGAAATTCTGGACGAAGACCAGGACGGGTACTTCTTCTTCGAAGAGTGTGACGATACAAATGCAACGATCAACCCCGGAGCAGAGGAAATTGCCGGTAATGGAATCGACGAGAACTGTGACGGCCTGGATACGCCCACTTCCCTGCCGGTTTTCGCCGCTGAAGTGGTGAAACTCGCACCTAATCCGACACATACTGCCGTAGACCTCCGCCTGAGTGCGGCGGGTAGTCACCGGTACGAACTGTATTCGCTACAGGGGCAACGGGTACGGATGGCCGATTTCCGGCAACGCACCAGCATCGACCTTACGGACCTCCCGGCGGGCGTTTACCTGCTCCGCCTGTCGGATGTGAATGGTGGAAGCTTGATCCGCCGGCTCGTCCGCCAATAGCGTAGATCGTTGCGGCGGAGCGCAGGAAATAAAGGTTAAAGCCCCCCGGATAATCCTTCCCCGCCGACCTCCAACCGTATCTTCGGACGACACTCACTTTAGTATTACATGCGCCATTTAGCTATGGGGCTGCTGGTTTCGATCTTTTGGTCGGGAGGGGCGGCTCGGGTTTTCCTCTTCCTTATACGGCGCGCCGATGCGCGTCAGTTCGAAGGTTGTCCCGCTTTCTCCACGTCGAAAGCCCCCACGCGCTCCCCATTATTTCGTTGATAAATCTCCTTCATATGCCCCGTATTATATGCCTGTGCCTGCTATCGTTTTGTCTATTGACGACGGTGAGCGGGCAGAATTTGCCGTTTGAGATCAAAGTAGAAGACTTGAATCTACACGAGAATAGCAGGGATATGGACATTCGATTTATGAATGACCGGATGTACGTACGGACTTCCCTGAACTGCCTGTACTCCGGAAGTTTGGACGGAAAAAACCTGAAGCAGCTGGAATGCGATCCGAGAGAGAACTACCATTTCATCTTCAACGATGGACCGGGTTTTTTCCGTAAGGGTAGAGAGCGGCAAGACGGTAAGTATCCGCTCTATTTCTACGATGCCGAGGATAACCGACGCGAAGCTTTTGTATCCGACCGGCCAATTCAGCATACCGTATTCCTGCCATCAGGACACTTGCTCTTTTTGACGGATAACAAAATCTACCGGGTAGACGCGCAGGGTGAAAACCCCACCGAATTGATTGAATTTGATGGCGGACGCCTATACCCTACGGTTGCCGTATTGGGAGACGTGGCGCTGTTTTACGTAGGAGAGGGTGATTTGTACATATCCGATGGCACCGTAGAAGGAACTTTCCAGGCGGGAACGGGGCTGGGGCGCTGGTACGTGGATGGCGCCAGCAGATCGGCCGATCACGTATACATTGAGAATGTAGATAACAGCACTCTGTGGGACGTACATCTGCGGAGAAATGGCTACGCGGAAAAGATCTGGGATCCCGAGAAAATGGGGTCCGAGGGAGATCGCGTGCGGGACCACTTTACGGTAAACGATAAATTGTTGATAACAATATATGAGCCTGCAGTCAGACTGATTCATTTGTAC
>JBASAV010000332.1:0-8251 GCA_049650785.1 Lewinella sp.
GCTTGCCCGGGTGGATCGAAGGTGCGAGTACCCCGATTACGATACCGGCCGATAAACGAACGCTGACCGGTACGGGGATTGAACCAACTAGCCGTCACCCGCCGGCCGGCAATGCGACCCATCGTTACGGTGGCATCGCGCCCGTCGTAAGTATACACTAGCGCATAATCTTCCCCGCGGGTCGCTACCTGGTAGGCATATTGATCGCCTTGCTCGGGGGCGATCAGCTGCTGATCGGGAATTCGCTCGAAGTAAGGGAAGGACAACATCAGTTCTATCAGGTGTTGCATCTGCCGGGCACCCGGAGCAGCCAATGCTTCCACCCAGCTCTCGCGGACACCGTAGTTGGCATCGGTATCGCCGGGGGTATGCATCTGCATGACGGCATTATGGCCGTAGGTAAAGCCGGCCGCCCCGGCGAAGACCGACCAGTAGGCGTAGCGGCGCACGTCATCCGCGGTCCAGTAGGGTTCGGCGGGGTCGTGCAGGCCCTGGGGGATGGACTCGTAGGAAGGCTCGCCGTCGAGCGTGGGCTTGGTGGGCTGGCGGGTGTAGCTGTCGTGGACATATTTGTAGTTATCGGGCCCGTAGATACTGTCACCTACCTCCTGGTCGTAGCGGCGGTGGCCGGACTGGAACATATTGAAGTCCAGCCAGTCGGCATCGTGGAACCAGGTAGTGGAATTGGTACGCCCGTACGGGTGAAAAGTTATGAGCTGCCCGGGGGCTTCCTGGCGTAGGGTTTGACCGATGGTAGTCCAGATATCCGTCTGCTGGTCGCCGCGGGTATCGCCGCCGTTGAGCCAGATGACATTGGGCCGGTCGCGATAGCGCTTGCCAAGCCAGGTGGCGTACTGCCGGGCCTGTTCTTCGGTTACCCCGCCGCCTCGGACGTTGCTCCCCCATACCGGTACCAGGGCAACATTTATCCCGCGCTCCGCCGCCATATCTATAATGTAGTCTACGTGATCCCAGTAGTCGTAGGCGTGCTCGTCCGTCGGGTCGTTGCCGGGAGTGGCTACGGGTCGAGCGACGTTGCCGGCTACCAGGGCGGAATCGCCATACGCATTGGTGAGGCTAAGTTCGTGGAGCAGCATCGCCTGAATGACGTTGAAGCCGTTCGCGGCGCGGTCATCGAGGTAACGGGCAGCCGCTTCCCGGTCGAGTTTGCGGAAGAGCAGCCAGCCGGTATCGCCGAGCCAGAAGAAGGGGGCTCCGTCGGATTGGACGAAGTACCGACGATTATCGGAAACCCTGATCGGTCCCGATGGGTCCTGGGTGAAGGACAAATCTTCCGGACCGGTCGCGGTGGAGTGGGGAACGGCCCGGGTATTTCTGGCTATGTCCGCCCGATTGGGTTCCGTCTGGGCGCGGGCGGTGACGCCGATCAATAGGACGATCAGGCTGGAGATCACGTAGGTTTTCATATGGTTGGGTTTGGCCCGGGTGAGCGCTAGTCAAAATAGTCCTTTTCGTCGGGCGAGGTTGTTTGCTCCGTAAGTGTGGTTGTAGCTAAGCATTAGCGGTGAAGGGCGTATAAGTTTGGCTATCACTTTCTAGCCATAGATTTCTGAATCGTCTTCCGTAGTTTACCATCGCGTAATACCCCCGGGCCTAGGTCCTGACTTCCGTTTCCTGATCCTGAAAACCAAACTATGCGGCACGTTCTACCCTTCCTCATCTTCAGCCTTTGCGGATTATTCACGACCTGCCCCGCCACCCTCCTGGCCCAGTCGGCCGCAAAGGAAAATTCCGGCGTCGACGAAAGCTTCTACAGCCAAATGGAATGGCGCAACATCGGCCCCCTGCGCGGCGGCCGCTCCCTGGGGGCCGCCGGTAGCCCGGGACGGCCCAACGAATACTACTTCGGCGCGACGGGCGGCGGCCTCTGGAAAACCGTTGACGGCGGAAACGAGTGGTCTCCGGTGACGGATGGCCAGGTGACCAGTTCTTCGGTCGGTGCGGTAGCCGTGGCCGAAACCAACCCCGATATTGTCTACATCGGTATGGGCGAGGTACAGTTGCGCGGCAGCATTACCCAGGGAGACGGGGTGTACAAGACCACCGACGGCGGCAAGACCTGGCGGCACCTCGGCCTGGAGGAAACCCAGGCCATCGCACGCGTGCGCGTGCACCCGACCAATCCCAACATCGTTTACGTGGCGGCGCTCGGCCACCCCTACGGCGAGAACGAGGAGCGGGGCGTATTCCGCTCCACCGACGGGGGCAACAACTGGGAAAAGGTGCTCTACGTCAGCGACAAGGCGGGGGCGGTGGACCTGATCATCGACCGGACGAACCCCGATGTCCTGTACGCCTCGACCTGGCAGGTGTACCGCAAGGCCTGGAAGATGTGGGGCGGCGGACCCGATTCCCGGCTTTTCAAGTCGCTGGACGGCGGAGACACCTGGATCGACCTGACCGCTAATCCCGGCATGCCGGAAGGACCGATCGGCAAGATCGGGGTGACCGTATCGCCCGATAATCCCCAGCGGGTATGGGCCATCGTGGAAGCCAACGAGGGGGGCGTATTTCGCTCCGACGACGGCGGCTGGACCTGGACCCGCACCAACGATGAACGTAAACTGCGGCAGCGCGCCTTCTACTATTCGCGCATCTACGCCGACCCCCTGGACGAGAACATCGTCTACTGTCTCAATACCGGCCTGTACCGCTCCACCGACGGCGGCGTGACCTTCGACGAAGAGATCGAGGTGCCCCACGGCGATAACCACGACCTGTGGATCGACCCTAACGATCCGCAACGGATGATCAATGCCAATGACGGCGGCGGCAACGTCAGCGTCAACGGCGGGAAAAGCTGGACCGAACAGGCCTACACCACGACGCAGCTCTACCACGTGATGGCGACCAGCGACGTCCCCTACCACGTAGCCGGCGCGCAGCAGGACAACAGCACGGTGGCCATGCCAAGCGACGGCTGGGAGCACGCCCAGGGCCGCGGCCCCAACCACGGCTGGTACTATGCCGTGGGCGGCGGGGAAAGCGGCTGGATCACCCAGCACCCCACCAAGCCCGATATCTTCTACGCCGGCAGCCAGGGGGCCCTGCTCACTCGTTATGACCGCAGCAATGGACAGGAGCGCGACATCCAGGTGTACCCGCGCTTCTTCTCGGGCGAGCCGGCCAGTTCGTTGCCCGAGCGCTGGCAATGGACCTTCCCCATCATGTTCTCCCCCCTCGACGAGACCGTCATGTACACCTGCTCCCAGCACGTGTGGAAAACCACTAACGACGGGCAGACCTGGGAAAAGATCAGCCCCGACCTCACCTACGCCGACCCCGAAACCCTCGGCCCCACCGGCGGCGTCATCACCATGGATATGAACGGTCCGGAGATCTACGCTACGGTCTTCGCCCTGGCCCCATCCTACCACGACGTTAACACCATCTGGGCGGGCTCCGACGACGGCAAGGTGCACATCACCCGCAACGGCGGCAAGCAGTGGACCGACATCACCCCGTCGGATCTGCCGAAATTCTCCCGCGTCAGCATCATCGATGAATCCCCCCACGATCCCGGCACCCTCTACCTGGCCGCCAACCGCTACCAGGTCGATGACCGGGCCCCCTACGTATTCAAGACCCACGACTATGGTAAGACCTGGACGAAGATCACCGACGGCCTCCCCGACGGACACTTTGCCCGGGCCATCCGAATCGATCCGGTCCGGCCGGGCCTGCTCTACCTGGCCACCGAGCACGGCGTCTACGTATCCTTCAACGACGGCACGGACTGGCAATCCCTCCAGCTCAACCTGCCGGACACCCCGGTACGCGATATGGTAGTGAAGGACAACGACCTCGTCCTCGGCACCCACGGGCGTGGCTTCTGGATCCTGGACGACATCGGTCCGCTGCGGCAGCTCACCCCCGAGCTGGCCGAGCAGGAAGGTGTCCTCTTCGAGCCGGCGAATGCCATCCGCGGCGTTTACGATGCCGTCGTGCAATACTACCTGTCCGAAGCCGTCGATTCGGTGACCATCGAGATCATCGACGCCGATGACGAGGTAGTGGACACCTTCGTCGGTAAGGAAGCGGAATACAAGCCGGACCCCAATGTCCCTTACTGGATGCGGGGAGGCTCCTCTAAGCCCACCACGGCGGCCGGACTGAATGACTTCACCTGGGACCTACACTACCCCGGTGCCACCACCTTCGAGGGCATGATCATCTGGAGCGGCCGGCCCGCCCGCGGTCCTAAGGCCCCTCCGGGTGAGTACCGGGTCCGCCTGACCGCCGGCGACTACACGGCTACGGAGTCCTTCTCCATCGAAATCGATCCGAACCTGAAGGGCATCACGGAAGAGGATCTTGAAGAGCAATTCAAGCTGGCCATGCAGATCCGCGACAAGACGAGCGCCGCCAACGAGGCGGTGATCCACATCCGCGAAGTGCGTCAGGCCATCAATGACCGGCTCGAGAAGATCGACGACACCCAGGTGGAAGCCATGGCCCGGCAGATGCTTGACGATATGCGTGCCATCGAAGAAGAACTCTACCAGACCAAGAACGTCAGCAACCAGGACCCCCTCAACTTCCCCATCCGCCTCAACAACCGCCTGGCGTCGCTACGACGCAGCCTGGAATCGGGGGATGCCCGCCCCACCGACGGGGTCTACCAGGTTTTCGAGGAGCTTTCCGCCGAACTGGCCGGCCACCTCGAGCGGCTCGACCGGATCGTGGAAACGGAATTACCGCGGCTGAATGAGGCCCTGACCGGCAAGGGCTTGAATGCGGTAGGCGAATAGCCTGACGAATGATCCAGGATTCTTTGGCGGCGGAGCGCAGGAATTCGGCTGGCTTCTAACCCAATGCTATAGAGTGACGACAGTCATGATAAATCAGCAGCAACGTCCAACTTTCCGACCGATTTGGCAACCACCATCGCTACCGCCGCGTCGCCCGTAATGTTAGCGATGGTGCGGCACATATCCAGGGGACGGTCGACCGCAAAGATCAGCGCGATACCCTCGACGGGGATACCCGCCTGTCCGAGCACGATGACCAGCATCACGATGCCGGCGCTCGGAACGGCCGCCGCGCCGATCGATGCCATGCTGGCGGTAACGATGATCCCGAGTTGGGTGGTCAAGTCGAGCTCGAGCCCGAAAACCTGCGCTACGAACACGGCGGCCACCGCCTGATGCAGGCTCGTACCGTCCATATTGACCGTCGCGCCGATGGGCAGTACGAAACTGGCGATCTCCTCCCCCACCCCGAGTTTTCCGGTGGTGCATTCCAGCGTCGCGGGCAGGGTCGCCGCGCTGGAACTGGTGCTGAAGGCCAGCAATTGCGCCGGGGCGATGCCGCGAAAGAACTTCCCATAGGCAACACCCGTGAATAGGCGGACCAGCAGGGGGTATAGGATCAAAATCAAAATGGCCAATCCTAGCAATACACAAATGCTGTAAGACAACAGTGCCGCGAACAGGTCGGCGCTCGGCGCCTCGACCACCAGGGCGGCCAGCAAGGCGAATACGGCGTAGGGCGCGGTGGACATCAGCAGGTCGATCAACTTGAGCACCACGTCGTTCACGCTGTCGAAAAAGGCCTTGACGGGTCGCGCCTTGACCGGATCAATCAGAATGAGACCAATACCGAAAAAGACGACGAAGAAGATCACCTGCAGCATATTGCCGTTGAAGGCGGCTGCCCCGACGATGTTATCCGGCACCATATCCACCAGGAACTGCAATGGCCCCTGATCGGACTGGGAGGTAGCGATCTCTATCCGCTGGTTGGCGTCATTGGCGTAGGCCGCCAGGAGGTTCTCCCGCGTCTCCTCGGAAATGACCTTCCCCGGATTCACCAGATTGACGATACCCAGGCCGATGGTCACCGCCGTCACGGTGGTCACCAGGTAGAGGCCAAGTGTACGCCCGCCGATCCGCGATAATTGGGAGACGTCCTTCAGGTCGCTGATCCCCTTGATGAGCGAGGCTATGATGAGGGGAATGGCAATCAGCTTCAGCGCATTGATGAAGATGATGCCGAAGGGCTTGATCCAGTCTACTACGAAGTCGGTGGCGCCCAGGGCACTGGCGGCGAAGCCGAACGCCACGCCCAATATCATGCCGATGATGATCTTCCAGTGGAGGGGTAGGGACTTCATGCGGTTGCGGAGCTTTACAGTGTGGGGTAAAGCTACGCTGGTGGATAATGGGAATTGAAGGGAAATTGGCAAAACCGGATGCTCTGCCAGCTAGCCATCCTCCAGGATGACTGGTTGCGGGAGACCGTTGCAAAAAGTGTGTCAGAGGAGAAGTCATTAACTTTTTCACTTCAATACACTACTCATGCAAGATGCAGAATTTGATTTAGAGGCCTTTCGTGAGGAGGCGGTAAGCAAACTACAGGCCGGCGACGGGCTGCTTGGAAAGAATGGAGCCTTCACCCCCCTGCTCAAAGCTTTTTTAGAGCAGGCCATGGAGGGAGAACTGGAGGGCCACCTGGCCGAAGATGAGCTCCCCAATCGTAAAAATGGCAAGGGCCGCAAGGTCATCCGCACCAGTTTAGGCGAAGTAGAGATCGCCACTCCCCGCGATCGCAACGGCAGCTTTCAGCCCAAAGTCGTAGCAAAGCGACAGAAGAACCTTCCGCGGGACCTGGAACGCCAGATCCTGACCCTTTACGCCCGCGGCAGTTCCCTGGGAGACATCCGTGACTTCCTGGAAGAGATGTACGACGTGGAGGTAAGCCCCGCCACGATCTCCCGGATCACGGACAAAGTGATCCCTGCCCTTGAAGAATGGCGCAACCGGCCGTTGGAGAGCGTTTACCCCTTCGTATTTATGGACGCGATCCACTATAAAGTCCGCGAAGAGGGACGGGTAATCACCAAGGCGGTGTACGGGATTATTGCTACCAACCAGGAAGGCTACCGGGATGTATTGGGGCTCTACATTGGGCAGAATGAGTCGGCCAAGTTCTGGATGCAGGTACTTACTGACCTGCAGAACAGGGGCTTAGAAGACATTTTAATTGCCTCGGTAGACAACCTGACGGGCTTCGTAGATGCCATCGGGGCGATCTACCCGAAGACCGACGTCCAGCTCTGCGTCGTCCACCAGATCCGCAACTCGAAGAAGTACCTGGCCCACACGGACTGCAAAGACTTCATGGCTGACCTTAAAACCGTCTACCAGGCCACCACCCGCGACCGGGCCGAACACGCCCTCAATCGCCTGGATCAGAAGTGGGGTAAACGCTACCCCAAGGTGATCGAAAGCTGGCGGCGAAACTGGGACAACCTGAGCCTGATGTTTAACTATAGCCACCTGATCCGCAAGGTGATGTACACCACCAACTCCATCGAAGCCTTCCACCGCCAACTGCGTAAAGTGACCAAAACCAAGGGCTCCTTTACCTCAGATAATGCCCTAATGAAACTTCTCTTTTTGGTCCAGCGCGACGTCACCAGCAAGTGGAAGAAACCGATGCATAACTGGAATCGCATCCTCTCCCAGTTGGCCATTATTTACGATGATCGATTGCGCCTGGACCTGTGAGCGCGGGAATCACCGTATTTTTTACCCAAGCCCCCCCCGGTCTTCTACGGGGGCTTGACTAAAAACTACTCCCGCTGGGAATAAACGCCTTGACACACTTTATGCAATACTCCCGTTGCGGCCGGACCTTTTAGCGCGGCTGTCAGCGTAGTTATTGCCGAACCTTTTTCGGTCTTTTACGGGGGATTGATCCGAAACTACTTTCGCTAAAAAATGTCGTGACATACTTTAGGCAATACTCCCAACCAGCAATCTGAGGGCAGTGATTTTCACGATAGCTTTTAAAACCGTGATTGGCAAATAAAAGCGCCTTCGTCGGCTTGACGATGGCGCAATATTTGACGAATATTTTATTTGTGCCCTAAAACCTTTCGTAAGAGCATTGTGACATATTTAGAAATCTTTTGTCTGGAGAATATATCTGCCAATATTCCGCTTACACCCAAGACTCCAAGAACTGCAGATATAGTATCAATCTTATTATACAACTTCGACACCTCACTGTTCTCATTATAGTGAATATATACGTAGTATATCAATAAAAGGGCAACGACATAATAAATGAGTATTCCAGCCCAATGAGTTATATAGCAAAATCGCGATTCAAATTCACGGAGTTTGATAAGCTCTCCATTATTTGCTGGAATGCTTTCAGAAATTGTTTCTTGATATACATTGACATATAAAATATTCAGCATATCAATAGTTGAACATTCAGC
>JBASAV010000333.1:0-6093 GCA_049650785.1 Lewinella sp.
CCCCGAAGGTGTAGGTCAGGTTGAAGGCATCACGAAATCCGTATGGCCCAACCAAGCTGTCGTACTGGGTGGTCCACATATGCTCGAGGGCGGCGATGCTCTCTTCCGGAGCGAAGGGTACGGATCCGCCGGCGGCGGTGGGTGCGATGGTGCCGTCGTCGATGATGTGATCGGCGGAGGCGCCGCGGGCCCGGTAGGAGTAGAAGCGCATCGACTCCCCGTCGACGATAGTATCCAGCCCACCCGGGCCGTCGCAGGCCGTTAGGCCCCACTGCTCGGGACCATAACCGGCGAAGTTTTCGGGGTTGTCGATGCAGTAAGCGCGATTACTCAGGGTACCCTCGCGGCTGTTCTCGAAGTAGTCGCTGTCGTGGGACCGCATGTAATCATCTTGGATACCGCGAAAGTCGACAAACATATGGCTGTACTGGTGGCCGAAGAGCGGTGTGAAGTTCAGGTGCTCATAGCCCTGGAATTCCTGCCATTCGTAGCCTTCCGTCCACCGCTCCCAGGCGTTATCCGGCAGGGGATGGGTGGGGGAGCCGAGACCGAGGATGACCAGGATCATCGCTTCGTTGTAGCCGTTCCATTCGGCGGGAATGAATCCGCGCGAGGGGCGCCAGCCCATGCTCATGCGGCCTTTTTCGTTTAGGCTCCAGTCCCACTCCACGCGGCGGTAGAGCTGGTCGGCCAGTTCACGGATGCGGGTTTCGCTTTCGTCGTCGCCATCGAAGTAGCTCATGACCGATAGTACACCGGCCATAAGCAGGCCGGTATCGATAGTGGAGAGCTCCACGTCTTGGTAGCGGAGAGCCTCGTCGTTGGTCAGAAAGTGGTAGAATAGTCCTTTGTAGCCGGCCACGCCACTCTCCTCCGGGCCCTGCGGCAGCGACCAGAGTTTTTCCAGCGTGTTGAGCGTACGGGTAGCCGCCTGTTGGCGGGTCACGTAGCCGCGTTCGGCGCCTACGATATACGAGGTCAGTCCGAAGCCCGTGGCCGCGATGCTGCTGAAGCGATCGGTTGGCCAGCGGTCGGGGACCTGGTACGTTTCCGGATGGGCCCGTTCCCAGAAATAGCCGAAGGTGCGGCGCTGCAGCTCATCGAGACTGAAGTCGCGGCTTTCCTCCACGGCTACAACCTCCGGTTCCTCGGCCGGGGCCCGTTGACAGGCGCCGAGTAACAGGAACGGTAGTGTGAGAAGTAATCTCATGAATTTCTTAGTAAGAAAACCCCGGGGCACGTCGGAACGCCCCCCGGGGTCTATAGTGAATTGGCTTAGCGCTTGACGATCATCGAGCGCGCGACCAGGCGGCCGCTGCGGTCGTAAGCACCCAACACGTACGTGGCGGGGCGGAGGTCGTCCACCGGCCACTGTACCTGGGGGGCAGTACCGTCTACCACCAGCTGCTTCACCTGTTGGCCGAGCATGTTGGTCAGCGTAAAGCGGATGGCACTGTTGGGATTAGCAATGGTCAACTCGTCGGTTACCGGATTGGGGAAAGCGCGGATGTTATCCAGGCGTACCGGACTGAAGATGCTGGTCAGGTTTTCACAGTCACCCCCGCCTACGGCGATGTCGTCGAAATAGAGTTGCTGATCCTCAGCCGGAACCTCGGTGCTGTTCATGATGAGGGTGATCTGATCGTACATCGCGCCGTCGGGAAGCGCGCTGAGGTCAAAGGTCAACTCCGCCCATTCGCCGGCGGTCTCGTAGTTGGCGGCAATATCTCCACTGGCTGGAGCATCGCCACGGGGTGCCTCCACCTTGAAAACCACCGTGCCGGCTACCGGCATCCATACCTTCATGGTGGCGGTCTTGGAGCCGGCCACCAAGGTGATGGGGGCGTCGAGCGGCAGGGCGAGGCCGGCATAGGTTTCGGCGGCCGTTGCGGCCGATTCCTCGAAGAGACCTACTGTCTCGCTCATATTGCCCGCTGACATATCCGGGTTGTCGACGACCGAGATCGGTGTATCGTTGAGCGGCCCGTTGGCAAAATAGAAACCCCCGGAAAGCGTGTAATCGGCCGACTCGAAGGTGGCTATACAGCTGGTGGTGTAGGGCGAGCGGTTAATCATGATATTATCCACGTAGTAGGTATTCACCGCAGCGTTATCGGTACCCCCGTCGAAGAACATCACCAGGGTCTGGTAGCCCATACCCTCGTAGGCGGACAGGTCCACCATATAGGTCACCCAGCTTTCGGTTTCCGGGATCGTCTGACGAATCTCGACGTCGGCACCGGTTCCGCCTTCCAGTTTGAAAAGGATGTCTCCGGCTACGGGTGCCCAGATGTCAACCATCAGTTGGTTGTTCAGGCTCAGATCGATGGGTGCACCGAAGCCGATGGCCAGGGCACTGAAAGCACCGATGGGGTCGTCAAACTGACCTACGCGGTCGCTGGTATTACCGGAACCGGTAGCGCCATCGGGATTATCGACGGTGCTGAGTTGGTCATCGCCTACGGTATAGTTAGCATTTTGCTGGCACTCAAAATCGTCCAGCGTGCGGGGGTCCGCTACGACGTCGGCACAGTTGTCTACCGTGCTCACGCCCTGGACCAGGTTATCGAAGTAGTAGGTACCGGTCCCGGCTGTGCCGGAGTCGAAGAGCAGGCGGATCGAACTGAAGTCGGTCGTACCGGCATTTGCCTCGAAATTGAAGCTGAGCGTCTGCCAGCTTCCGGTGGCCGGGATGGCGACTTCGACGGGTACCGCTCCGTTCAGCGTACTCACCAGTTGCATAGTGACGGTGGTGGCACCCTCGGGAGCCCATACGTCCAGGTTGAGCTGGGGATTCACGCTCAGGTCGAGTTCCTCCGTCAGGTCGGCCTGCAGGAAGGCGAATTGGGCCGATCCACGGGTGTAGCTACCTACGTTGTCGCTGGTATTGGCGCCGGTCATATCCGGGTTGGCCACTACACCGTTGAAGGTGCCGTTATTCGTTCCGGTAGTGACCCAAGTCAGGGAAGCACCGTCCTCGAAATCCTCGATGGCTTCGGGCTCCGGAGCTTCCATCCGCATGATGTCGTCGATGTAGTAGATGTCGCCCTCCGCATCAGCCACACCGGCGTTGAAGAACAGCACGAATTGGGAAAAGTCGGTTCCTTCCTCGTCGCTGAAGTCGGCACAGGCCTCTACCCACTCACCGGTTTGTGTAATCTGCACGGGTACCTCGGCATTGTTACCGTAACCCTCCAGTTTAAAGAGAAGGTTGCCGGCTACCGGAGCCCATACCTTGATGCAAAACTGGGCATTCTCCGACAGGTCGATCGGGCCATCGTAGGCAATTACCAGGGCGTGGAAAGCACCGGTCTGATCGGTATACTGACCTACACTGTCACTCGTATTGATGCCCGATTTATCCGGATTCACGATCACTTCTACGTCGTCGTAGCCAATGCCGTAGGTAGCGTTGCGCTGGCACTCAAAATCGTCGATGACCAATGGATCGACCGCCGTGCCCGCACAGGGACCACCGGCGCTGACGCGGAAGTTGTCGATCAGGTAAGTGTTGGTCGTGCTATCTACTCCCTCGTCGAAGAAGAGGAGTACCCGCGTGGCATCGAATGCGTCGGCTGCCGAACTGAAGTCGAAGGTGTACGTCCGCCACACATTGGCCGTGGCGATGTTCTTCTTCATTTCAACGTTCAAATCCGGCGTCGCACCCTCCAGCTTCATAATGAAGGAAGTATTGGTATCGGCGTACACCTGGATGGAGAAGACGTTGTTGGTAGCCAGGTCCATCGGCATATCGAAGGTGCCGACGAAGCGGCTGAAGCTATGCTCGCCGCTTTTCGTATACGAGCCCACGCTGGCACTGGAGTTGATGCCAGTAGTATCCTCGGGGTTTTCCACCACGCCGTTGTAAGTACCGTCGAGCGCCTCCCAGGTGACCATGTCGTCGTCGCCCTCAAAATCGGAGAGGACCGTCGTTTGGGCCTGCAGGCCCAGCGTTGCCGCAAAGCAGCAGAATAGAAGTAGAAGTCTTTGCATGATAAAGTCGATTTAAGAGCTTAAAAAATTATCGGGTGAGCAGCAGGGGTACCGCTAGGGTACCGTCCTGACTGGTGATTCGTAGGTAGTGCAAACCGCTTTTTGCGCCGGAGCGCAGGAATAACGGCAACCGGTGCGGCCCGCCCCCCAGGGCCCGTTTGGTGACCAGATTCTCCAGTATCCGACCGCTTCCGTCGAGCAGGTCCACGGTGACCGACTGGGGGCGCGCCAGGGAAAGCGATAAGGTCACCTGCCCCCCGGTGGGATTCGGAAACACCCCGGGCCGCTGCGCCAGGAAGTCGGGCAATTGCGTAACCGCCGTGGTAGAGGTATCCTCTACGAAGCCAACGGCGGCTAAGGCGGGAGCGATCTCGGGACTGGACATAAACAGGTCCCACAGTAGCCCGCTCCGGTGGTTTTCGATCATGTTAATGATTGGTCCCTGGTCAATGGCCAGGTAGCTGTTTGCGTACCAGTCGCGGTCCATATTGAAGGCATCGTAGAAGCCGTAGGGCCCCCACATGCGGTTGCCGAGTTCCCGGTAGAAGTACTTGAGCGCGTTTAGGCTTTCCTCCGGCGTATAGGGCATACTACCCAGGGCCGCCGTTGGAGAAATGGTCCCGTTGTCCAGGGTGGCGCTGTTCGGCGAGTGGGCCAGGTAACCATCGGGATCGTCGCTGGCGGTGATCCCCCACACATTCGGGCCGTAGCCTTCCCGATTGTAGGGATTATCGATGGCGTGCTGGTAGTTAATGAGGGTGTGATTGGTGTTGCGGATGAAGTAGTTCGTATACTGATCCATGATGCCGCGCGGGTCAAAACCCTGGTAGCTGTAATGGCTGAAGAAGAGCGGACCACCCTTCAGCTCCCCCACCAGCAGGGGGACGCCGTAGTACACGTTATTGGTTTCGTAGCTGCCACCGGCCCAACCGGTCTGGTATAAGGAGGCGGGAATCCGGTGGTCCTCCGTCGGGGAGGCTACGCCCAGTAGATAGGCGATGTGTGTTTCGTTGAATCCGCGGAGGGGCAGGTTGATCTGGAAGTCATAGTCGGGCGACCAGTGCCAGAAGAGTACGTCCTCGGTTTCTTTCCGGTACCAGTTCCAGTCGACCTCATTCCACAGCTCATTGATAGCATCGCGCAGGCTGCTTTCCGCTTCTCCGTCACCCGAGAAATACTGCCGGGAAGTCAGTAAGCCCTGTATGAGAAATGCCGTTTCCACCAGGTCGCCACCATTATCCAGTTCGCTAAAGGGGATGACCTCCCCGGAAGATCCATTATACCAGTGGGCAAAGACTCCCCGGAAGCGGGGAATGTCGGAGAGAAAGTCAACGATCCTGGTGGTACGTTCCAGTGCCTGCTCGTAGGTGATCATCCCGCGCTCGGCGCCAACGATCAGGGCCATCAGCCCGAATCCGGTTCCCCCGGTGGTCACCACGTTGCCGGCGTTACGTTCCCGGGCCATACCCGACACCGGGTGGCCAAAGTCGTAGAAATAGCGCAACGTATAGGCTTGTACCATATCGAGCAGGGCGGAGTCGCTCATCTCGTAGGTGGTTGCCGAAACCGTATCGGAGGGCTCGCCCTGTTGTCCTCCCCGATCTACACCGCGCAGGAAGTAGCTGCCCGTTACGCCGAAGTCCCCTACAAAGTCAATTTGGCGGGTTTCCAGGTTATTGGTTACGCCGACGAGGTTGTAGTTGGTGCCGTCTACCGAGCCGTACACACGGACGCGATCGATGGAGGGGTCGGCGGGTTGCTCCCAGCTTACTTCGATGTGGTGGTCATAAGCCGTCGCCAATACGCCATTCAAACGGCCGGCTTGAGCTGGCAATAAGGAAGTGGCGGCTAGAAGGAGTAGCCCTAAAAAGGGTACCCGATTAGGGAGTAAAGCTATGTTCATGTACGATCGACTTAGATAAGCGTGTGGTATGTAATCCACAATCACTTCGCCAAAGTTCTCTCGAAAGGCCCATTAAACCTAACTTTTCACCTCACCACGACTACGCCATGTGCATAATTTTCTCAGAATTCCTGCAAATACTGATTCAAATTGTCGTTGCTCTCCAGATCAAGTTTTTTCCGGAGCCGGTACCGTTT
>JBASAV010000334.1:0-2964 GCA_049650785.1 Lewinella sp.
GCATAGCAATGACCCGTCCGGGCAGACTGGCCGGAGCCTTGTCTCCGTAGCCGATTGTGGTCATCGTTACACCGGCCCACCAGAAGCCCGCGCCGATTCCCTGCCAGATCGTGCGTTCCCCCCCAAACTGGTCCCCGTTGCTTTTCCGCTCCAGTAGGTAAACCATCGAGCCGACGATGAGCAACAGGACGGACAGGCCGATGACGATATACAGAAATTCCAGCGTGAAGAGCCCCATTACAATCGACCAAAGGCTGTTGCCGGGTGGCAGGGCCAAGCCGAGGGAGGAACGGTGATAGGCCTGGAGAAAATCGACTCTGGCTTCCCCTTCGGCACTGATGGGTGTGGCCAATAATACATCGACCTCTTCGCGGGCCAGCGCGGCCAGCAGACTATCGGATTTTGGGTAGGCAACCAGCCGGTAGACCATCATCTCTTCGCCGGCTACCTGCCGCCACAGATCCATCGCCATACCGTTCCAGTGTCCGTTACCGTCGTCAAAGGTATACGGTGGAAACTGGGTCACCCCCACTCGCAGCGTGTCCTGTGCGGAGAGTACTGACGTATAAAGAAGAAGAATTAAAAAGAGTCGGTTCATCTGCTGGGCTTACGCTAACAGATTGAATGGCGAACCGCGCGTGATGTTGACTTTGGCCTACAGTCGTTCGATAACGGATTGTCGTCTGGCGCGGCTTATCGGGACTTGCTTATCCCGGACGTACACATAATCTCGGTCGTAGCGGGTGACCTTGTCGGGATTGACCGCGTAGCTGCGATGGGTCTGTACCAGTGTTTTTTCGCCCAGTTCACTGACCAGGTCACTTAGCGTATTACGCAACACCAAACTAGAGCTGTCAGTAAGGTACACCCTGACATAAACGTGATCGGCTTCAACATATTCAATGGAGTTTAGTGGCACGCGGTGGGAGGCCCGACCATCGCGCAGGGTCACCACTTTATCGGTCATGGGTCGCGACAGGTGGTTGAACATAGCCACTTCGATGGTCGCCAGCAGACTTTTCAGTTGGATAGGCTTGCTGAGACAGCCCGCAGGCAGGGTGGCCTTCACTTGTTCCAGGTGACTGATATCCACCTGGGAAGTCAGAAAGACAAACGGAATAGCGGGCTGTTGGTCCCGGAGATAGTGCGCAAAATCAACGCCGGTTTTGTCCCCTGCCACGCGAATATCCAGCAGGGCCAGATCGGGCTGTGTGCTGTGGTATAGGTCCACTGCTTCCTTATAGGATATCGCCTGACCTACTACGGTATGCCGGTTACGCTCAAGCTGCCGGACAAGGGTATCGGCAATTATAAATTCGTCCTCAAGTAGTAAAATCCGGTGCCCTGATTTGCTAACGTTGTCCATAATCGAGGATGCAAAGCAATATACCCTGAATCGAAGGAGCGCCTCATGCGCCCCCCAATCACTTTGTTATGTTCCCAAAGAAGGTGTATTTGTTCTCAATGGCACCCCCTTCGACGCTAAGGATTCATCTGCGATAATGCCGAAATGTAGTATGGTTACCGCGCCAGAGTCATTCATCGTTTTTATATGACCGCCCAACTGACGACTCAGCCCGGCCAATAAGTACATACCCAGACTTCCCTGCCTTGACGGTGGGCCATCTGGCGGATAGCCCGGCCCGTTGTCGCGGTAAGTGAGGCAGTAGCCCCCCTGCGGAAAGGATTCTATGGTGATAGCGATTTTGAGTTTTCGCCCCGGCACCAGCGCATGCTTTCCGCTGTTCATGAGCAGTTCGTTGACAATCGTCCCTAGGGGGATGAGGACATCCGGGGTAAAGGAAACATGTGGCAGATTCACCGTAAACACATAGTCTTCCGCCTGTCCGGCTATTTGCCGGTATTGCTCGCAAATCCCGGTGACATACCGTTGCAAAGAATTCTTCTGCAAACTGGACTCCCGGTAAAGGATATCGTGAATTGCCGCCATACTATGGACCCGATTCATCAGACTTTCGATCTTCTCCCGGTCGCGGTAGTGTTGGACCTCGTCCACCTGCATGTCGAGCAGCCCGATGATGATCTGCAGGTTATTCTTGATCCGGTGGTGTAGCTCCGCACGGAGCAGCTGTTGCTCCGCGAGCGATGCTTCGAGGCGGTCGTTTTTATCCTGTATATCCAGGCTCTGGTCCGCCAGCAACTTATTTGCTCCCCGAAGGCGCTGGTAATTGATTGCCAGGACAAGCAAGATCACTGCCACAACCAGCAAAAACCCGTTGACGCGGCGTTCTGCCCGCTCCTGACGATTCAGTTCCGCCTGTTGCTCGGCTATCAATTGCTGTTTTTGCTGGTCACCGTACTGCGCCTCTATCTCCGCCACACGGGTGTTATGGGATTCCCCGATCTCCGCCAGTTCCAACTCCCGACCCCGTGCCAGATAATGATAGGCCGAATCGAGGCGTCCTACCCGACCCAAAATTTTGGCCCGATCGTCGAAGATTCGACTTCGGTACCCATAGGCTTCACTGCGTTGGTTACCAGCCAGAGGTCCGGAGTAAAAGAGGGCCTCGTCGTTGTACTCCAGCGCTTCCATGAATTCACCCTCCTCGTAGCTTACTTCGCTGAGGTGAAGCGAGATGACCATGGAAAGAATAGAGTCATCGACATCATGCAACACGGTACCGGCGCGAGTGAGATGATGAAAGCTGATCTCCGGCGATTCTTCGCGGTAAATGAGGCTCATCACGAGGTGAGCCACCGCCTGGTCGTGTGCGTCTTTATCGATAATTGCATTAGTCAGCGCTAACTTGCTGAAGTACAGCGCTTCTTCCTGACTTCCGAATAGCCGGTAATAGGAGGCGTACCGAATTGCCAATTCCGATTCTATCTCGGTCAACCCGTGCTCCTCCACGATCTTCCGGGCGGCCTCCAGGTACTTCAGCGTGTGACGGGAATCGCGTTGCTGCTCATGAATGAGTGCCATCAGCAGGTAGGCTTCGGCGG
>JBASAV010000335.1:0-2384 GCA_049650785.1 Lewinella sp.
GGCATTGCCATCGCGGCCGTCATGTTCATGCTGCTGTACGCCGGTAAGGAATTTGGCGTGTCTTCCAATCTGCGTACCGCCTGTACCATCGCGGGTGCCGGGCGGAAGTACCGCTTCTTCGACATCGACTGGCGCGCCCAGCAGTGGAACCTCCTTTTTGTCGGGGGTAGCATCTTCGGGGGCTTCCTGGCGTACTACGTCTTCCCGTCCCCCGAGCCGATCCAAATTTCTCCGGAAACCGTTGCTTACCTGCAGTCGGTGGGCGTATCCGCCCCGAGCGAGCAGGCTGGATCTTCGTATGTGCCGGCGGAACTGTTCGCGCTGAGCGAGTTTTCTCTGAGCACCCTCATTACGGTAGTGGTGGGCGGGTTTCTCATCGGCTTCGGCGCCCGCTGGGCCGGGGGCTGTACGAGCGGGCACGCTATTAGTGGCCTGTCTAACCTGCAGCTTCCCTCGCTTATCGCCGTGGTCGGCTTCTTCATCGGCGGACTGGCCATGAGCTGGTTCATCCTTCCCCTCATCCTGCAACTCTGATTCCCATGCACTACTTTACGTATCTCACGATCGGCGCGTTTTTCGGCTTCGTCATGACCAAGTCCGAGGCCGTTTCCTGGTACCGCATCCAGGAGATGTTCCGCTTCGAGAGCTTTCACATGTACGGCATTATCGGTACCGCGGTGATCGTTGGCGCCATCGGCGTGGCGCTGGCCAAACGCTTTGACTGGAAGGCCATACACGGTGAAGAGTTGCGGCTCAAACCCAAGGATTTCAGTGTGCCCCGCTACCTCTACGGCGGCATCCTGTTCGGACTGGGGTGGGCGTTGACCGGGGCGTGTCCGGGACCCATGTTCGTCCTGTTGGGCCAGGGCATCTGGCTGATTGGGGCGGTGATCCTGAGTTCGATCCTGGGGACGTTTACCTACGGGGTGCTGCGGGATCGGTTGCCGCACTAGGGGTGCGTGGCCGGCTAGTGGCGCGACGGTTAGTGGTCGGACGATTAGTGGTCCGACCACTAGTCGTCCGACCGCTTTAATTACCGGCGACCCTCCAAAAATTAACCTGTAGTTAACATCGGACGCCGGTTGACTCGCTTCAAGACAAATACGCCCTTATTATATGTTTTTGCGCCGGAGCGCAGGAAAGAGACCCCTTTAAGGATATAGAAAAGAAATTATGACCATCAAGCAATTTTACGACGAAGGCCTGGCCCATGCCTCCTATGTGGTGCATCACGGCGGGGAAGCCGTCGTCATCGATCCGGCCCGCGACCCGCAGCCTTACTACGATTACTTGAAGGAAGTCAACACCACCTTGACGGGCATAATCGAGACGCACCCGCACGCCGACTTCATCTCCGCTCACCTGGAGATGCACCAAACCACCGGTGCGCCCATCTTGTCCAGTGGCAAGACCGGGGCGAGCTATCCCCACCAAGCCTTTGACGGAGATGCCACCTTCGCATTGGGCGACCATAAGCTGACGGCACTGGATACCCCCGGCCACTCCCCCGACAGTATCAGTGTCCTACTGACTGACAACGCTGGGAAGCAGATCGCCGTCTTTACGGGCGATACCCTTTTCGTAGGCGACGTCGGCCGCCCGGACCTACGCGAGTCAGGGGGAGAAGCCGAGAGCAAAAAAGAACGGCTGGCGATAGCGATGTACCACAGTCTGCGAGAAAAACTCATGGTCCTCGACCCGGAAACGGAGGTATACCCCGCCCACGGAGCCGGCAGCCTCTGTGGCAAGGGACTCAGCGATGAGCGTAGCAGTACAATCGGAAAGCAACTAAAAGACAACCCGGCGCTCCAGGACATGGAGGAGGAGGCCTTTGTTGACTGGCTACTCAAAGACCAACCCTTCGTACCACAGTACTTTCCCTACGACGTGGAGGTTAATAAGGCGGGGGCACCAGCCCTTCAGAGTAGCCTAAACGAGGTTCGCCGGGAGTCGGCCACCTACACCCCGGAAGATGATGTGGTGGTAGTCGACACCCGTGACGAAGCCACCTTCAAGCTTGGCTACCTGCCCGGTGCCCTTAACATTCAGGACGGTGGCAAATTCGAAACCTGGCTGGGGGCGTTGGTTGCTCCGCGAACGCCTTACTACCTGGTAGCGGAGAACGAGGAGGCACTAAAGCAAGTGATCCGAAAGGCTGCCAAGATCGGGTACGAACTACACATCCGCGCGGCCTTCCCCATGCGTGAATCTGGGGCGCCCGCGTCCCTCGATCCGATTGATCTGCCTCATTTTCGCGAGCACCCCGGGCACTACACCATCGTTGACGTGCGCAATGCCAGCGAGGTAGCCAAGGGGAAGACCTTCAAATCGGCCCTTCCCATCCCCTTGCCGGAGTTGCCCGATCGGGTAGGGGAGATCCCCAC
>JBASAV010000336.1:0-8798 GCA_049650785.1 Lewinella sp.
GATCACAGCCACGCCGGGGGGATGCTGGGCGAGCAGACGGAGCTATACTTCGCGATCGCCAGCGGAACTTTCTGGCTGACCGGACTATTACTGGGAATCTTCACCGATCTACCGGAAACCATCGGTATCGGGATATTCGTAGCGGCTATCTTCTTTGGTGGGTACTATGCGACCATTGAAGCTTACGAAGGCGTCTCTACAGGTCGCTTCGAGATCGATTTCCTGATGATAGTTGCCGCAGCGGGGGCGGCTGCTCTGGGGAAATGGGAGGAAGCCGGCCTGCTGCTTTTCCTCTTCAGCCTGGGCCATGCGCTGGAGCACTACGCCATGGCACGTGCCCGAAAATCCATCTCTGCCCTGGCGGAGCTCGCGCCGGCTACCGCCCTTTTGCAAACCACGGACGGCGGAACCCGGGAAGTCGACGTGGAGGACCTGGCCATCGGCGATGTGGTTGTCGTTAAACCCAATTCCAAGATTCCAGCCGACGGCGTGGTGATCCGGGGGAGCAGCGCCGTGGATCAGGCTGCGATTACCGGCGAGAGCGTTCCCGTCGATAAGGTAGCCGTGAAGGACATGGCAGCTCCCATTACTCTGGCTGAATTGCCCGCCGAGCACCGCACTTTTGCGGGTACGATCAATGGCAGTTCGGTACTGGAGGTCCGCGTGCTGAAACCCGCCCGCGATAGCACACTTGCCAAACTGGTAACGCTGGTCCAGGAGGCGGAAAATCAAAAATCACCCACCCAGCACCTTACCGATAAATTCGAACGGTACTATGTACCCTCGGTCCTCATCGTCATCGGTTTGCTCTTGTTAGCGTTTCTGGTCATCGACGAAACCTTCGGACAAAGCTTTTACCGGGCCATGGCCGTCCTGGTGGCGGCTTCCCCCTGCGCCCTGGCCATCTCTACGCCCAGCGCCGTGCTGGCCGGGGTGGCGAGAGCAGCCCAGAAGGGCGTATTAGTCAAGGGGGGCCGGCCGCTGGAGGATTTAGGCAGCCTGACGGCTATCGCCTTCGACAAAACCGGCACGCTGACCGAGGGCAAGCCAAAACTGACCGCCGTCTTACCCGCCGAAGGGGTAACCCGCAAGGAATTACTAGCTACTGCCGTCGCCGTGGAAGAACTCAGCGATCATCCCCTGGCTGCCGCCATCGTTGATGGTGGACGGGAGGAACTGGGCGATACGCCAGGCACCAGAGCCACCGGCCTGGAAGCCCTTACTGCCCGGGGTATACGCGCGGACTACGCTGGAGCTACGGTACACATCGGCAACCGGCGGCTGCTCAAGGAAATTACCGGTTCGGACATTCCCGCTGACATCGATCACCGGATGACCGAGCTGGAAACCGGGGGGCATACCGCCATGATCGTGCATCGCGGCGACCGCTACCTGGGAGTCATCTCGGTAATGGATGTAGCCCGGGAATCGGCTAAGCCCACCCTGGCGGCTTTGCGGAAACTCGGCATAAACCGAATGGTAATGCTCACCGGCGATAATCAGCGAGTCGCTAATGCCGTCGCCAAAGAGATCGGAATCACGGACCCCCTGGGTAGCTTGTTGCCGGAAGACAAAGTGGCGTCTATCCAGCGACTTAAAGAGGAAGAAGGCCGCGTAGCCATGGTCGGTGACGGAGTAAACGATGCCCCTGCCATGGCCACCAGCACGGTAAGCGTGGCGATGGGGGCGGCCGGTTCCGACGTAGCGCTGGAAACAGCGGATGTCGCCTTAATGGCCGACCGTCTGGATAATTTGCCCTTCGCCATCGGCCTGAGCCGGGCGGCCCGACGCATCATTCAGCAGAATTTGTGGATAAGCCTGGGGGTCGTTGCGATACTGGTGCCGCTCACCGTTATGGGTATAGCGACCCTGGGACCGGCGGTCATTGCCCATGAGGGGTCGACTATGGTGGTCGTGGTTAACGCGTTGCGGCTACTGGCCTATAAATAGTACCGGCTATAGGATGCTCGTCGTCACCTGAAACTCGGGATCGATAGCCACCTCAATCGGTGCCCCGGGCAGCTCATCGACTGTAAACTCAAGCGTATAAACGGCAGACTCCGCCGACAGCAGATCCAGCAATTCGGTGTCCTCCAGTTCCAGCAGGGCTTCCTTTCCGGAAAAGCCGGAGAATGATCCAGTGGCAACTTTCATAGCGGGCTGATCATCGAGGGCGATGGTGACCAATAGTTGTTCAATGGAGCCGATATCGAAGTTCGGATCGTCACTATCGACCTGCAACGTGATCGAAGCGAACTTCACCGATTTCAACAGACTCACCGGCAAACCCCGGTCTTTCATATTCTGCTCGATGTTGGGCTGACTGCTCTCCTGCTGCATCCGGAAAGTGTTGGATTCAAACTGCTGGGGCACTGAAAAAGCTACTTCAGAACCGCCAATAGCGAACGTCTGCTCCTTCAACGCGGCACAGCCGGTCAACAGGAAAGAAAAGAATAGAATGAAAAGCTTGCCGTACATGAGCGGTGTAAG
This sequence comes from Lewinella sp., assembly GCA_049650785.1. Taxonomy (GTDB): domain Bacteria; phylum Bacteroidota; class Bacteroidia; order Chitinophagales; family Saprospiraceae; genus Neolewinella. The sequence goes on from JBASAV010000336.1 coordinate 2,491, forward strand.
TTGGATTTAGCCCAGCCACCCCGGCCAACGTGACGGGGTAGAAAACGGCCGGTTATATAAGAGGACAAGCTTTAAACGGTAAAACTTTCGGCATAGTGGCGAGTTAAAAGTAATATTGCTATATTGTACTAAACCTTCCAGCTATGCGACTATCTGAACTCAAGACTTACTTATCCGCGATTGATCGCTTTACGATTTCGCTTCCTGACGGGAGTGAGGTTCCCGGTCACTTTCACGTGACCGAGGTGGGAGAGGTTACCAAAAACTTCATCGACTGCGGCGGTACGGTCCGGCGGGAACGCGTGGCCAGCCTGCAACTATGGAGCGCGGACGACTATGATCACCGCTTGGCTCCCGGTAAGTTGATCCAGATCGTCAAAATCGCGGAAGACCAACTCGGCCTGGGCGACCTGGAGATTGAAGTGGAATACCAGGGAAAACAGACCATCCAAAAATTCGGACTCGAAGCCGGCACAACTGGTCTGCAACTTACCAGCAAGCTTACCGATTGTCTGGCCAAAGATGCCTGCGGAATCCCCAGCAAACCGAAGGTTTCCCTCACCGCTTTTACCGCCAAACCCGCCGGCTCCTGTACCCCGGGTACCGGCTGCTGCTAGATCATGGGCGTCACGAAGACCCAAGCCTACACGGAAGAGCAACTGCGGCTAGCTCTGCTGTACAAAGCGCTGGCACACCCCGCGCGTATCGCCATTGTCCAGCATCTTCTCCGCCTGGATTGCTGTATCTGCCAGGATCTGACCGAGGTGATCGACCTCAGTCAGCCTACCCTCTCCCGCCACCTGAAAGTGCTGCGTGATGCCGGCCTGATCAGCGGCAGCGCCGAGGGCAATAGTATGAGCTACTGCATTTCGCCCGCTCGGTGGCGGGAGGTGCAAGGGGTAGTAGGTGATTTCTTTGCCTCGTTTAAGGGGAATGGTTGTTGATGGGTTTTGGTCAGCCCGTTTAATTACTGGATTTTTGCGGTCCGTGGTTTTGGAATCGCGAGGCCCTTCACTCGCTTCGCTCGCCGCAGACCTCGGTGTTCGTAGACGTCCCTTCCAGGGCCGTTTGGGGGAAATTCTCGGGACCTGATAATTTTGCCCAGGACCTACGCGTGTCTGCAAGACCTCGTTGTGTCCGGCACAGGCAACTAGATTCCGAGGAGCACGACAGTACCGTCAAATCTGCGTAATCCATGCCGCCCGGCAACGCCGGGCGATCGGCTAAATCCAAAAATCGGCGCCAAACTCTGCGCCGAAATCCGCGGTTTAAAAACGATCCGCATGCGAGCAAAAGCACCACCCGCAACCGACAACTGAACCCAACCCGCAAGCAAATCGTATTTAATACGTTAGCTTAGTACCGTGATCCGCATCCTTCCCCTCTTCCTGGCCCTTACCATGCTCGTCGGCTCCGTCGGCGTGACGGTGAACCGCCATTTCTGTATGGGAGAGCTCAAGTCGCTGACCCTCTTCGGCGAGGGGAAAGCCTGTGAAATGGAAGCGGTGATGAGTAAGCCGGCCTGCCCGATGCACGCCAAACCGGCTAAAAAGGGCTGCTGCGACGATGAAGCCGAATTCGTCAGCTGGGACGACGATCGCCAAGTAAGCGAAGTCACTCCCCTCCCCCCGCTGGCGTGGATCGTCCCAACCAAACCGGCCTCCCTGTTTCCCGAAGAGGCCCTTCACCTGCGCGCCGCCGCAATCCCCCTCTACCAAAACTACCGACCGCCCCCGCTCGTCATCGACGTGCCGAGCCGCTGGCAGATCTTCCGTTTGTAGCTAAGGTCCCCCACCCCGACTGCCTTTCACCCCTACGTGAAGGGCTTATCTCGTTGTGCTAAGGCCTCAATATGTTAGCTGCAATTATTCGTTTCTTCCTGGAAAACAAGCTGGTCGTCTGGCTGCTGCTGCTCGCCTTCGTGGGCTGGGGACTCGTCACCGCGCCCTTCAACTGGGAGGCGGTCGGCTTCCTGCCCCGCGACCCGGTGGCCGTGGACGCCATACCCGACATCGGCGAAAACCAGCAGATCGTCTTCACCCCCTGGCCCGGCCAGTCGCCGCAGGACGTGGAGAACCAGATCACCTACCCCCTCACTTCCGCCCTCCTCGGCATCCCCGGGGTACGTAGCGTGCGCTCGACCTCCATGTTCGGCTACTCGAGCATCTACCTGATCTTCGAAGAGGACATCGAATTCTACTGGTCGCGCAGCCGCATCCTGGAAAAACTCAACAGCCTGCCGGAGGGCGTCCTGCCCGATAACGCCGTGCCGGCCCTCGGCACCGACGCTACCTCCCTGGGCCAAATCTTCTGGTACACCCTAGAGGGTCGCACGCCGGAGGGCGAACCGGTCGGCGGTTGGGACCCGGACGAACTACGTAGCATTCAGGATTTCTACGTGCGCTACGGCCTGAGCGCGGCGGGAGGAGTCAGTGAAGTCGCCAGCGTCGGGGGCTTCGTAAAGGAATACCAAGTGGACGTCGACCCGGAACGCATGCGGGTGTACGGCATTACGCTCGACCACGTCATGCGGGCCGTCAGGGGCAGCAATCAGGACGTGGGTGCCGCCACCCTGGAGATCAACCTGGCAGAATACTTTGTGCGCGGTTTGGGGTACATCGAGGACCTGCAAGACCTGGAGTCCACTGTAGTCACGGAGGCCAATAATGTACCGGTGCGCCTGTCCGACATCGCCACCATCAACATCGGTCCCGCCGAGCGCCGGGGATTGCTAGACAAATCGGGCGCCGAAGCAGTCGGGGGCGTGGTCGTAGCCCGTTACGGCGCCAACCCGCTGGAGGTCATCAACAACGTGAAGGGGGCCATCGCCGAACTGCAGCCGGGGCTACCGGAACGCACCCTGGCGGATGGCACGGTGAGCAAGGTCACCATCGTCCCCTTCTATGATCGCAGCAACCTCATCTACGAGACGCTCGGCACGCTGGAGGAGGCGCTGACGCTGGAAATCGTGATCACGGCCCTGGTCGTTATCCTGTTGTTATTCAACCTACGCTCCTCCCTGCTCGTAGCCGGTACCCTACCGGTGGGCGTCCTGATGTGCTTCATCGCCATGCGCTACTTCGGGGTGGATGCCAACATCGTGGCGCTGTCCGGCATCGCGATCGCCATCGGCACCATGGTCGATATGGGCATCGTACTCGCCGAAAGCATGGTGTACCGCCTGGAAAACGCCCCGCCGGGGGAGAGTAAACTGGAAAGCATCTACGAGGCCACGGTGGAGGTGGCCTCCGCGGTACTCACGGCGGTGGCCACTACGGTCATCAGCTTCCTGCCGGTCTTCACGATGGAGGCGGCGGAGGGCAAGCTGTTCCGCCCGCTGGCCTTCACGAAGACCTTTGCCCTGGTGGCGGCCATCTTCGTAAGCATCGCCTTCCTTCCCGCCCTGGCGCACCAACTGTACGGCATAGGTGGGCGGCGGCGCGCAGGAGAAGAAAATTACAGCAAACGTCGGGCCCTGGAATGGACGAAAACCCTGGTCAACTGGGTCCTGGCGATCGTCCTCGCCTGGCTGCTGGCTGGCATCTGGATGCCGCTAGGGGTGGAGGATAGCCGGTTTATCAACTTCTTATTTATCGTCGTGGTGGCCGGCGGTTTCTTGCTTTTCTTCTGGGGGATGATCCGCTTTTACGTGCAAATTTTGCGCTTCCTCCTCAAGGCTAAACTGCTCTTTCTCCTGATGATCGGCCTGATCGTGGCGGCGGGCTTTGGGGTTTACCGAAGTATCGGGGAAGAATTCATGCCCGCTCTGGGTGAAGGCACCTTTCTGCTCATGCCCACCGCCATGCCGCACGCCGGGGTCGCCGAAAACCTCCGCAACCTGCGGACGCTGGATATGGCGGTGACGACCATCCCCGAAGTGAGCATGGTCGTCGGTAAGGCCGGCCGGGTGAACAGCGCCCTGGACCCCGCTCCGCTGTCGATGTACGAAAACGTGGTGCAGTACAAGAGTGAATACGCCACCGACGCGAACGGGCGGCGAATCCGCTTTGAGGTGGACAAGGAGGGAGCTTTCGTGGTGCGACCCGGTCGGCAGCCGACGGGCGCTGCGCTCCCGTCGGCGGACGACCTGATCCCGGACCCGAACGGCCGCTACTTCCGCCAGTGGCGCGACCACATCCGGAGCCCCGATGACATCTGGGACGAGATCATCAACGCGGTCAACCTGCCCGGCGTCACCTCCGCCCCAAAACTGCAACCCATCGAGACCCGCCTCGTCATGCTCCAGACCGGTATGCGCGCACCCATGGGCATCAAGGTCCGCGGCACCGACCTGCAGACGATCGAAGACTTCGGCCTCGAACTCGAACGAGAACTGAAAGAAGTGGAGGGCGTGAAGGACGTGGCCGTCTACGCCGACCGCATCGTAGGTAAGCCTTACTTGCTGCTCGATATTAAGCGGGACGCAATCGCTCGCTACGGCCTGTCGATCACCGATGTACAGGGACAAATCCAGGCCGCGGTAGGCGGCATGGTCATGACCACCACCGTCGAGGGCCGGGAGCGCTACGCCGTCCGCCTGCGCTACCCCCGGGAACTGCGTGACGACCCGCAGAGCATTCGGCGAATTCTCGTGCCGACGGCTAACGGGCAGCAAATTCCGCTGGGTGAACTCATCGATATCCATTACGAGCAGGGACCCCAGATGATCAAGAGCGAGGATGGCTTCCTGGTCGGCTACGTGCTCTTCGATAAGCTGGACGGCTATTCGGAAGTAGAAGTCGTCCGAAACGCCCAAAACTACCTGTCGAGTCTGACCCGGGCCGGCGATCTGCAGGTACCCCCCGGCATCAGCTACCGTTTCGCCGGCAACTACGAGCAGCAGGTACGGGCCGACGCCCGGCTGAAACTGGTGTTACCGATTGCCCTGGGAATGATCTTCCTGATCCTGTACTTCCAGTTCCGGTCGGTCACCACCACGTTAATGGTCTTTAGTGGGGTCTTCGTGGCCTTTTCCGGGGGCTTCCTGATGCTGGCCGCCTACGCGGAACCCTGGTTCCTGGACTTCAACTTCTTCGGCACCAACGTCCGCGATCTGTTCCAAATGCACACCATCAACCTCAGCGTGGCGGTTTGGGTCGGCTTCCTGGCGCTCTTCGGCATTGCCACCGACGATGGGGTGCTGGTGGCCACCTTCCTGCGCGACAGCTTCGAGCGCAACGAGCCCACCACGGTGAAGGAAGTGCGCGATGCCGTGGTCGAGGGTGGCCTGCGCCGCGTGCGTCCCGCGATGATGACCACGGCGACGACCATCCTGGCGCTGCTCCCCGTACTGACCGCTACGGGCCGCGGGGCCGATATTATGGTACCGATGGCCATCCCCAGCTTCGGGGGGATGCTGCTGCAGGTGGTAACGATGTTTACGGTGCCGGTGCTCTGGAGCCTGCGGGCGGAGTTTAAAGTGTGGAGAAGGACGAAGAGGGGAGGTACGAAGTCTGAAGTAGGAGGTACGAAGTTTGAAGATCCGAAAAATGGTGATGGAGATGCTTGAGCAAAAAACTAAACACGGAGGTGCCACAGAGTACGGCACAGAGGTGCCACGGAGCGTACGTCCGCGCCAGTACGATGCGGTCGCCGACCGCGCCAGCATGGAGTGGTCTCTGTGGAACCTCTGTGAAACCCTCCGTGGCACCTCTGTGGTGAACCTAAGCCACTCTCTAGTGAACCTAAGCCGCATAGCCCTACTACTCCTATTCACCCACCCCCTAACCGCCCAACCCCTAGACTCCCTACGCCAACTCCTCCGCGAAAACAACCCCCAGCTCCAGGCTCTCGCCTACGAGTACCGCGCACAAAGCACCATCGGCCGCCAGGAAGCCCAGCTGATGGACTTGCAGATCAGTGGCGGCGTCTCCCCGATGCCGGTGGAGACGCGCCTGGGGCCCCAGATTGCCCGGGTCGGGTTACTACAAATGTTCCCCTGGCCCGGCACCCTGGCCGCCATGTCGAATCTCGCCAATGCCCGGGCCCAGCCCCTGCTTGAGGAAGCCGCGGCTCTGCAACTGGAACTGCTCTACGAACTCGAGACGACCTACTACCGGGTCGCCGAGGCGGAAGCCACCATCGCCACCGTGGAGACGAGTTTGGACCTATTCGAAACCCTGCGCGAAATAGCCCTACGGCGGGTAGAAAACTCCCGGGGCAGCAGCGTGGACGTGTACCGCATCGAACTGGAAACGAACGCTGCACGTCGAGATATCAGATCACTTGAAACCGAGACGGCACTGGCGTGGACCCGCATCGAAGAACTAGTCAATACCAGGCTGCCGCGCGTGTTAATAGTTCCCGCC
>JBASAV010000337.1:0-6896 GCA_049650785.1 Lewinella sp.
GTTGTATACGCTTTGTAATTCTTGGGCATCTTTCTTGCGATCGTATAATTCCCATTCTTCTCCGTTATCGTAGAAGTGGACCAGTTGGTAGTCTTGGGTGACGATGCCGTAGTGGCGCTTGACCATACGTACGGCCAGGTACTTGAAATATAATTAATACACGGCATCCCGGTTCCACGCAGCGGTATCTCGGTCAGTAGAGGCATTAGGCTTAGTCCCTGCATGTCGCTGGGTTGATCCAAGCCGGCGGCATCCAGTAAGGTCTGCGCCAAGTCGAGATTTTAGATCATTTCCGTACGCTCTCCCCGACCCTCGCAATCATCGAAGAGGGTAGTGGGCTCGGCGAACTTTTCCGTCGTCGGCCACCAGGGCCGGTGGGGCGCCTTGTGCATATACATCATCACGTAGGGTTGGTCGCTGCTTTCCTGCTCCCTCAGCCAATCAAGCATCAGGTCAGCAATGATTTCGGTGGCGTGCCCCTCGGTGGTAGTTTTCCTAACATCGCCGTCCGGTAGTCTCCCTGCTGGAACAGTTGCGGGAAGGTGGGGTGTGTAGGACTGATCTGTTTTCAAAGTGTGCTTTTGCCCCTTGCTTCGCTCGGGTAGTCTCGCGAACGGAGCTCACGAACCGTCAGCGAGGATCCAGGGGAAATCCATGGACTCCGTCCGACTAACGCGCAGTAGCGAGTCCAATCGCCTCACTACCGCTGGATGCTGGGTGGCAAGGTCGTTCGTTTCGCCGGGGTCCGTAGACAGGTCGTACAGTTCGAGCGGGGTGCCAGGGTCGGAGAGGGCGTTGTAGCGAATGCCCTTCCAATCCCCCTGCCGGATCGCTTGCCGACCGCCACGCTCGTGAAATTCCCAGTAGAGGTAGTCGTGTGATCTTTGTTCCTGCGCACCGCCGCCCAAAATGGGTAAAAAAGAGATGCCGTCCAGGTCGGCGGAAACCTCGGCGCCGGTCAGCTCCGCCAGCGTCGGAAGTACATCCCAAAAGGCGGAGACGTGGTCGGTTTCTCCGGTGGGTACGGTACCGGGCATCGATGCGATCATCGGTACGCGGATACCGCCCTCGTACAGGTCGCGTTTGTACCCCCGTAGGGGGCCGTTGCTATCGAAGTAATCGGGATCCGCCCCGCCTTCCACGTGCGGCCCGTTGTCGCTGGTGAATATGACAAGGGTATTTTCCGTTAGCCCCAGCTCTTCCAGCTTGTCCACTATCTCCCCGACGTGCTGGTCCAACACAGTAACCATCGCCGCAAAGGTGGCGTGGGGGCGCTCGGCCGATTCGTAGCTACCCTGCCGGTAGTTGGGCCCTGCGTCATTTCCCTGCCAGGCTTCCTCCGGACCGAACTGCTCCGCAAACCGGGTGATCAGGCTGTCCGGTGCCGCCAGTTCCGCGTGCGGTATGACGTGGGCGTAGTACAGGAAGAACGGCTGGTCCTGGTTTTCCTCGATGAAGGCCAGCGTCCGGTCCTGGATGAGGGCGGGAGCGTAGCTTCCCTTCCCTGCCCCCGCATTGGCGGGCAGGGAATCCCGATCCTGATTGTCCCACAGGTAGTACGGGTAATAGTGGTGCGCCAGTCGCTGACAATTGTAGCCGTAAAAGGTGTCGAAACCCTGCTGATTCGGGTCCCCCTCCGAGCCCGGGAAGCCAAGCCCCCACTTTCCGAAGGCACCGGTACGGTAACCCTGGTCATGTAGGATTTCGGGAAGGATACTTAGGCTGTCGGGAAGCGGCCACTGTCCTTCGGGGCGCACCTCCTTGTTTCCCCGGATGAACGTATGGCCGGTGTGTAAGCCGGTCATCAGCGACGAGCGGGAGGGTGCACATACCGTACTGCCGCTGTAGTGTTGGGTAAAGCGCAACCCCCGAGCGGCCAGGCGGTCGATGTTGGGCGTTTCAAATAATTCCTGCCCGTAGCAGCTCAGGTCACCGTAGCCCAGGTCGTCGGCCAGGATGTAGATGATATTAGGTGGTGCGGTGGTCGTCCCCGCGTCACTTTCCGTCTCGCCGTTTTCGGTGCAAGCGGGAAAGTACAATAGACCGATTAGGAGCAGGGAGGAGTAAGCATAGTTCATCTGCCTAAAGTATTGCAATTTTGGCGCAAATCTGTGCGGCGCCGCCTCCCCTTGTGGAATTACCTTTGCCCCATGTTGCCGAAGTACCGCCGCTTGCTGTTTTCCCTGGTGGCGCTGCTCATCCTGGCGGATACCGCTTACTCCTTCCTCCAGTATTATCACCATCCGCTAGACGGCGACGTGGCGTGGAACCTCGTCCCGCACGAGCAAGTACGCCAGGTACTGGCGGATCCCCTCGGCGTATCTACCTGGCTGGAGGGAAAGATTTACCCCAACCCCAACCGCTTTTTCTGCCACTGGTCCTTCCGGGCGTACTTCCTGCACGTGCCCGTCTGGTTACAGCAAGTTACCGATCCGGTGACCAGCGTGTACCTGGCGGCCGGGCTGGCGCGGATATTCACCCAGATTTTTCTGTTGCTACTGCTCGCCCGGGCGGTACGGGGGAATTGGCAGCTCGACCGGTTGGAGTGGTGGCTCGCGGTTTTGCTCTTCGTGCCTTTCTTTCAGGCTAATGGCTACCGCAGCCACATTGGCATCGTGGATCCCTCGGTGACCTATACCTTCTTTTATGCCCTGCCGGCCGCGGTCCTGCTACTGTTTCTGTTGCCCTTCATCGATCGGTTCGTGCACGGTCGGGATTCGCTGCCCGGTTGGAAGATCGCCCTGTGGGTGCCGCTGGCGGCTATGGCGTGCCTGAGCGGACCACTGAATCCGGCTACCATCGGGGTGCTATGTGCCACGGCCGCCGTGTATCTACTGCACCACCGCCCGAAGCAGCTACATCGGACCGCAGACCGACCCTACCTCCTTCTCGCCGGCTGGGCGGCGGTGCTGGCCCTCTACGCGCTCTGGCTCGGGACCTTCAATAGTCTGACCATCGAAAATGCTATTCCCCTAAGTACCCGCTACGCGCAATTGCCGGAGGGAATTTTCCGACAGTTCACCGGAAAGCTGGCCTGGCCGGTGCTGCTGACTGCATTGGTCATTCACTACCTATTATTGCGGCGGAGCGCAGGAAATGAGCCCCTGCTCCGGGGGTATCGTTACGGCCTGATCTTTGCCGGCCTGTACATTCTGTTGCTTCCCCTCGGAGGCTTCCGCGAGTACCGTCCGTACATGCTGCGGTACGATACCATTCTTCCGATCACCTTGCTGTGCCTGCTTGGCTACGGGGCGGGGGTGTTTGCCGTATGGAACCTCGGACCTAGGTGGCGTAAGCTATACCGGCTACTCCCATTGGCAATGGGATTGATCTACACCTTCGCGGACGAACCCGGCTTCGGCCAGAGAACCTGTGAGGAATCCGCCCTGCGTCGGCTCGCCACTGCCACGTCCGACACGGTTGTTCTGGAAGCCGATTGTCCGGTTATGGCCTGGCAGACCTTCGCGGTGCCGGAAGAATCTACGCTGAACGTCCAACTGCTGCGGGCCTGGAAGATCGTGGACCGGGATTTGCGGTACTACCACGCGGCCGAATCCTCAACTGAATAATCGTCTATTCGTCACCGCTGATGTCCCGTAGCCGCCAGTTGCGAAATTGTACTTTCATGGGCGGCCCGACGTGCACCTGAACGCCCAGGAGGCCTTCGGAGCGGCGATTGGTGGTGTCCTCGTCGGTCACGTCGCTCATCAGCTGGTCGTTGATGTAGTGTTGCAGCCGGTTTCCCCGGGCGACGATCCGGTATTCATTCCATTCGTCGGGGTCCACACCCTCTAGTGGGGCATCCGGATCGGAAAGGGTGTCCGTAATGCGGCGGGGTGCCCAGCGGTTGTTGAGTATGAAATCCTGTAGCGCCTCACCTACCGGGGGCAGGGTTACCTTTTCTTCACGACGGGCGATCGTGGTCCGCCCCCGCTCTTCGTAATTCATGCCGGTGTATGTGCCAGCGTAGTTCATGTCGCCCTGGTAACCGCGCAGGGCGTAGGGGGCGTCGGGCACTTCTTCGCTCCGGTAGTTGATACCGCTATTGGCGTCTGGCGACAAGAGATAGTCAACCCGTAGTTCAAAGTCAGCCGGCCGGCCGCCGCGCCAGATGAGGAAGGTATTCTGATCGACTACCGTTTGGGGGGTGATCTCACCGATCATCACCCCGTCCTCGACCCGCCAGTAGGTGGGATCCCCCTCCCAGTCGTCCAGGTTTTCTCCGTTAAAGATCAGGCGGTAGCCATCCGCATCGACCGGATCGGTCGTGCAGGCCAGGAAGCAACAGAAAAGGAGGTAGCCGGGAGTGCGCAATACGGACATCATTGAATGGATTTACTCCTCCGGCCGGAGCCAGACTCCGCTCAAAGTAAGGTTTTGGAGGGTGGGTCGAATGCGGTAAATTGGAGGACCGATATCTTAGTCGGTGACGGCGGACTACCGCCCGTGGCGGCCTTTCCGCCGACGCCACTAAATCGATCTACGTGAATCATTGCCTCCGTGCCGCCTTTTTATCCTTAGCCTGCACCGCCGTATTGGCTGCCCAGCAGCCGGAATTACCGGCCTGCCCGCCATCTGTCGGCTACCAACCGGCACCCACCGACCTGCGCCTTTCCCGCTCGAGCTACGCGGAAAAGTTGTACGGATTCTGGCTGGGACAATGCATTGCTAACTGGACCGGGCTCGTCACCGAGATGGACAAGATCGGAGATGTCGGAGAAATCAAAACCGGTGACTTTTATACCCGGGACGATTGGGGTAAACCCGATCAACCGAGTATCTGGGGGGAGGGGGTGCCGAGTGATCTGAGCCCGACCATCGACTTCGTATTCCGCGGACCGGAGGAAGTATGGGGGGCGGATGACGACACAGACATCGAATACATTTACCAGCGGCTACTCGCCGAACACCAGACTGCCGTGCTCAGTCCGGAGCAGATTCGGGCGGGGTGGCTGCGGCACATCCGCGCGGAAGAAGAGAATTACCTCTGGGTATCTAATCAACGGGCCTTCGATCTCATGGGCGAGGGCACGCTTCCCCCGGCCACGGGGGATCCCACAAACAATGAGCACTACGCCATGATTGACGCGCAGTTGACTACCGAAATCTTCGGGTTATTCGCGCCGGGGCGCCCGGAGGTGGCCCGCCGTATGGCCCACCTGCCGATCCGTACCGTGGCCCGCGGGGAAGCGGCGGCCATATCGGAATTTTACGTCACGATGTACAGTCTGGCCTCCACGCTACCAGACGATGTATCCATGCGGTACCGGGTTTTTGAGCTGGCGCGGGAGGGGCGCAAAGTACTCCCCGATACATCCTACGCCGCGGCGATGTACGATTTCGTAGCGGCCAGTTATGCCGACGGATTATCCTGGGAATCTACCCGCGACAGTCTATACGAACGGTATCAGGTCCGGCAGGAGGATGGGTACGACATGACGTCGCAGAAGCTCTACTGCAATGGCTGTTTTGCCGCCGGCATCAACTTCGCCGCCGGCCTGGTCAGCCTGTTTTACGGGGAAGGGGACCTGAAGGAGACCATTAAGATCGGAACGCTGGCTGGTTGGGATTCCGACAACCCTACGGCTACCTGGGGTGGCCTGCTGGGTTTCATGCTCGGTAAGCAGGGCGTCGAGGAGGCATTCGGTCGAGCCTTCAGCAATCGGTTCAACATTCACCGGACCCGTCAGGGGTTTGGTAACACCGGCGTCGATACTTTCCAACGCATGGCAGCCGAGGGGGTCGAAATCGTGGATCGCGCGGTGCGCGAAGCGATGGGGGGCGGTACGGACTGCGACGCGAATGTTTGGATCATTCCACAGCCGGAACGCTAGGAGGAGCCCGCGGTTACAGACTTATCTGTTGGCGGTCGGAATCGGTGCCGAGGAATTCGCCCTTCTCGTTCTGCCAGCGAACGGGTAGCTCGTGCTCGGCGGCAAAGGTTTCTACGGCATCGATGAAATCCTGCGAATGCTGCAGATCACTGACCTCCACCACCAGATTATCTTCCTCCAACTGACACACTACGGTCATGCGTAGTCGCGCACCGGTCATCAGGGTCGTAAAGTGGGAAGGCAACTGAATAAACTGGATGCGACGGATATCTTCCTGGCCGCACACCTGATCGTGTAGCAGCAGGCGGGTATTGCGGATCTCATCCTGGCTTACGACGAGTCCGCCGTTAAACATGTGGCTGTAGTTCAGCGCGTATAGGATGATCGTTAGGACGAGCGTGAAGTCGAGATACAACGTTAGGTCGAAAGGCTCCCCGCGGGCCACGGAAATTAGCGTCAACGCCAGGGTTACTACCGAGCTGGCGACCAGGGTCTGCCCGAAGCGGAGCAGGTGTTCGTAGGTGTAGGTTTCTTTCGGGCCGGGCATGACTTAAATATACGGCCTGCCGGGGAAAGCTACAAGAGCTCCAGCCGGTCAATGAAGAGTTGAAACGCCTGCTCCCGCCCATTGGCGATCAGGAAGCTGATTTCTGCGATATGGGTGCCGGGAAAGTTGGGCTGGTCCAATCGCCGGCCCTTCCGAACCGGGTACATTTCGGACAGGGGTACTTCGATGATTTCCCAGTCGCCGGTGGTGGAAAAGGGATGCACGTAGGCAAAACCGGCCTCCGGATCGGCTTTGATCCGAAATTTGAAGTCGCTGCCGTCCCCCCTGATGCGCAGGAAGAGACGTTGGTGGGCGGTGACGTCCACTGCGGGGTCAAACCGGTGCCGGACCGAACTGAATCCCCCTCCGTCTTCGAGGCTCACGTCGCCGAAAAAGCGTCCGTGTTTTTCCTCCGTGATGGCGAAGTGACCGTCGGAATGGCCGCCCATTACGATGTCGTCGACTACGCGCCAGTGCGCTCGCACGGAGTATTCATTGAAGGCGTAGAGCAGGGT
>JBASAV010000338.1:0-6205 GCA_049650785.1 Lewinella sp.
GCGCTACCTCTACCGAAGTGTGACCGCCGCTGAGAGCGAGCAACTGCGGAGCAACCGTAGGGACAAGGATCTGGGTCCCAGGAAAGGAAAGGGAAAGAAGGTGACGGACCGCTTCGCCCACGTGACCAACGCCGGTGCCCCGTCGGACTACTCTTCCGCTACTACCATCGAGGACGATATCGGTAATCGCGTCACGGGAGAGCCATTCAATAAGGCAGGCAAGATTAAAATCGATCTGCTCCATATCGATCCCGGTAACCTCTTTCCCCTGACCACGCCGAAAGAACGGTCTAGGTATGGCTTCAGCGAGAGCGGTAGCTCCGCTAAAGACGCCCACGCCACGAGGGAGGTACTGATCAAGGCAGACGTGAAGTCCGGCGTGGCGATCCCCAAAGCCGCTATCGTCGAGTTCTGGACGGTCAATGGTACCCTCGTCCATATCGATTAACCAGCATGTCCCCAGCCAATCACATACCGCAATAACATGCCCACCATCTCCCTAGCCATCCAGAAAGGCGGTTCCGGCAAAACCACCACCGCCATCAACCTCGCCGCCGCCCTGCGGCGGCTGGGGCGGAGCGTGCTGCTGGTGGACCTCGACCCACAGGCCAACTTGACCCACTCGTTGGGAATCACGGACGAAGGCGGCGACCGGGCAAATATCTACCACCTGCTCCGCACGGAGATGGAGGGGGGGGAAGCGGATATAAACAGTATCCTCACCATTACCAGTAGTGGGCAGGCGCTCCTTCCCGCCGGGCTGGAACTGGCCGACGCCGAGCTAGAACTGGTGGCGACCTACGGACGGGAGCACATCATCAAGCGGTTGCTGGCCCCGCTCGCCGATCGCTACGATTACGTACTCATCGACTGCCCGCCCGCCATCGGGATGCTCACGGTCAATGCCCTCGTGGCCAGCGATTACGTCATCCTGCCGTTACAGGCCGAGTACCTGCCCATCAAGGGCCTGGAGAGCTACCACCGCCACCACCAACGCCTGCAGCGGACGCTGAATCCCGATTTGAATGTCCTCGGACTGGTCCTCTCCCGCTTCGACCGGCGCAAGAACATGCACGAACGGTCGCGGGAACGCCTGGAGGCCGCCTATCCCGGCTGGCTTTTTCCCACGGTCATCCGAACGAACATCGCCCTCGCCGAGGCCCAGGAGGCCGGCATGGACGTCTTCAGCCATGCACCCGCATCCAACGGCGCGGAGGATCACTTGTCGCTCGCCTACGACGTCGAACAACGCATCCGTCGTCCCAACTCCCCGCGCTCCGCCGCAACAGCCGCCCACCCGGCATCGAAGTCACGCCCACCTGAATAAAGCTGCCATGCAATCCAAACAAAATCCCCACTTCCAGTCCCACCAGAAGGACCACTTCACCCGCCTGTTCCCCGAACTGGAACCCCTGGAATTGTCCGACAACGACTGCTGGGCCTACGCCCAAAAGATGATGGACTGGGGAACGCTCGATAGCCCCGATTCCACGACCATCACCAACGGCGAAGCGATCTTCAGCCAGTTCCTGGCGCACGACATCACCTTCGACGCGAACAGTCGACTCCGGGGGAGCAACCGGCTGGCCACCATCGCCAACGACCGCACCATCAATCTCGACCTCGATTGCCTCTACGGCCAGAAGACCCAGGATTTCTACTACGACGCCAAGGACACGGATAAGCTGCTGCTCGGGGAACCCTACTCCGACGGAACCCACCACTGGCGCGACCTGCAGCGCAACGCCCAGCACAAAGCCATCATCGGCGATAGCCGCAACGACGAGAACATCATCGTCTCCCGCATGCACGTGCTCTTTATCGAATTCCATAACCGGATGGTAGACCACCTGCGCGCCACCGGAAGTCCGCAAAACGTATTCAACGCGGCCCGCCGCCAGGTCATCTGGCACTACCACTGGCTGATTGTTTACGAATTCCTCGGCAAAATGCTGGACCCAAGCATCCACAGCCGCCTCCTCCGCGAACCCGCCCGCCACTACACCTGGCCGGGCCCGTTACCGTTGGAGTTCACGGGAGCGGCCTTCCGCACCGGCCATAGCCAGACGCGCGACGAGAACCGCATCAACGGAACCACCGAGAAAAAGCTGATGGAGCTCGGCTTCTTCACCGCAATGAAGGACTTCGTCGACTGGCGTTACCTCTTCGATTTCGGGGACGGGAGGGTGCAGTTCGCCCGTCGGATCGATCCCTATATCGGTCGCTCCTTTCACCGCCTCCCCTTCATCAAAACCAACGACCGGCGGGAACAATCCCTGCCCTTCCGCAACATCCGCCGGGGCGTGGCCTACGGACTGCCGAGCGGGGAGGCCGTCGCGATGCGCCTGGGCTACGAACCCCTCGAGGTGCCGCTTACCCAAAAGCTTTGTACACCGGGAACGCCGCTCTGGTACTACATCCTGCAGGAGGCGGAGATGCTGGGTAACGACGGGGAATACCTCGGACCGGTGGGGGGCACCATCCTTGGGGAGTGCTTCCTGACCATCCTGCGTCACGACGACGAGAGCTACCTGAAGCGTTACCCCCGTTGGCGACCGACCCTGGGACGGGAAACCCACCGCTTCGATTTCGTCGACCTGATCAATTTTGTAAACCGCGAAACGCATTGAGTCTGGAACCGCATTAACTACAACCACCCCGTCATGGCATTCCAATCTACCCGCAAATCCCGTCGTCACCGCATCCCCCGCCCCGAAGGTCCGGAAAGCGAAGGGCCGTTCTTCCAGCCCCTACAGCCCGCCGCTCCCGTACAGGCCAAACTGACGGTCGGTGCGCCGGACGATAAATACGAACGCGAGGCCGATGCCGTGGCGAACCGGGTGGTCAGCGCAGGAGGAGCAACGCAGACTTCCGCGGGTGGCCCGGCCATCCAGACGATGCCGGACAGCCGCATGGAAGAGGATCGTGCGGTGCAGGAAAAGCACGATGGCACGGCGGGCGCCGGCGCGCAGGTACAAAGAGCTACCGAAGCCGAGGAGGAGCCCATCCAACAACAGTCGGCCGAGGAGGAGGAACCGGTTCAGCAAATGAGCGAGGAGGAAGAACCCGTGCAGGCCAAGAGCCAGCGGGCTTCTCCGGCTTCCCCCGGCTTAGGTGCACGCTTACGCCAGCGGGCGGGGAAGGGCCGTCCGCTGGCTGGGGCCGTGCAGGACAAGATGGAGACCGGTTTTCGGCGGGACTTTTCAGGAGTCCATATCCACACCGACGCCGCCGCCGACGAAATGAACCGGGAATTGGGAGCCAGGGCCTTCGCGCGTGGCAACGACGTCTATTTCCGATCCGGGGAATACAATCCGGATACAGCCGACGGGCAGCGGTTGCTGGCGCACGAGCTGACGCATACGGTGCAGCAGGGTGGGGGACAAAGTCTTACTCACGGCCCCGACGTACAGCGGACTCTCGGCGATGGACACGACCTTACTTCCCCTCGATTTGCAAAGCTGCTTGACCTGGAAGCCGCTTACGATAAAGAGAAGTATATAAAAAAGGGAAGTAAAGGAAGGGGCGTGCAGGCAATCCAGCAGGTGCTCTACGATCTTGGTTATTCTTTACCGGGTTCTGGTGCAGACGGCGATTACGGCGATGAGACCAAGGCCGCCGTTGAAGCCTACCAAAGGCATCATTTTCCGGCCGAAGACGTTGACGGAGTGGTTGGTCCCCAAACCATGGGTGCCTTAGATGCCCGCTTTGGGGCCGTGACGCTGCCGGCCCCCGCCCGCCTCACCGGGCCGTGGGACTCCGCCTGCGTTTTGGAGATACTTTGCCCGTGGAGTCCCCACACGGTGGATGTCCTCAGGGATCGGATTACTTTAAAGTCTTACGACCGGATCTTCTGGCGGGACGAGCGTTGGAATGGGGTGGACTGGGAGGAATCGATATTCGAGGGGGCCGGGTACAATACCGGTACGGAGATCGGGGTCATCAACGATACCTGCGAAGCAGTGGCGCAAACTCTTTACCACGAGATCCTCCACGCCGAACAACCGAGTACCCACGAGACCACCCTAGAGCGGGAAAACTATGCCTACCGGATCGAGGAAGAATTCAACATTGCTATGGGGCTGAAGGGGCAACCGAATCTGCGTTCAACGGACGCCCAGGGGCGGTCCTTCGCGGATCCGGCGAAGGTAGAAACTGACGTAAGCGCGGCCTATCCGTCAGTTCCAACGGGAGGAGCCCCGGGGGAACAGATCCTTGGCAAGGCGGCCACCCTTGGCCACGTTGAAGTACGCAGGCCCAATGGCAGCATTTATAGCCGACCGGCGGTGGTCGGTGAAAAGGTGCCCGCCCCTACGGAAACTACCGTCAACGAAAGCGTCCACGACACCTCCACCTGGTTTTGCCCCTAATGTTTTATCCGGTGATATCGGAAGGGCGGTTTACCCATCCCCTTCGATACAAACCCCTTTATCTGATCATACTCCTTAGCTGCGGCGATACAACCTTTACAATCATGCATGATGAAATTACCATCTCCGGGATTACCATAACGGCCAACTACCAAACCGCGCCGGTTGTCGGTCATGGTCACTTTGTAATACATAACCAGTCCGGTGAGTCCATTACGGTCAGTACCGGCAGTATCACGGTAGTGATCGGCGAAGAAAGCCGTACGGTCGCGTTAACGTCGATTTTCGACCGGTCCTCAGGTGAAAGCTTGCCCCCCGGGCCTTTTACCGTGGAGCACGGCACTGGTAAGGAGGTGCTGCTAGGCTTTCCGGAAGTCCCGTTTAGCGCTCCCCTGGGTACGCCGGTGGAGGTAGTGTGCCGGTTCACCGTCGCCGGGGCGGTCTACGAGGCCAGCTCACCCTTCAACTTTATCCGGCGCATTCCCCGATAGCCTTTCGCTTATGACACCCCAACAAATTCGCTCCACGTACGATCTCCTCCATGATCTGCTGTCTTTCCAGCTTTCGGGCTCCACCGATGGGAAGGAGCGCCGCCAGTTGCTACGACGAAGCACAAAGGTGAATGGGGTCTACCCCATCGCCGATGCCCCCTGGACCGATGAAAGCCGCATCGCCTGGTTACTAGCCCTGTTGCCCCACGCCAGTCCGGAACTGCTCGACCGGTTGCTCCGTGAACAGCTTACGGAAGCCGGTGACTTCCCGCGATTGGGCGGCACCAAAGGGGAGCAGTACCGCGGCATCCTTCCGACGGGGGAGACCGTCCTGTTCCTGCTGGGTGGTGAGCAAGCGAAGTGGCGCCAGGAAGCCCGGAACGTATTTTCCGGCGATCATTTCCTGGCCGAACGGCGCATCCTCCTGTTGGCGGACGTACCCGCCGGGGAGCCCCGCCTGGCCGGCAAACTGTTGCCCGACCCCGATGCGGTGGAGAAAGTGCTCACGGGTCACGAAGCCAAACCCCACTTCAGCACGCGCTTTCCTGCGGAGCGATTGACAACAAAAATGGAATGGACCGATCTCGTCCTTTCCCCCCGCACTTTGGAACAGCTGAACGAAATTCTGGCCTGGATCGAGCACGGGGATACCCTTCTTAACGAGTGGGATATGGGGAAACGCGTCAAACCGGGCTACCGTACGCTTTTCCACGGCCCTCCCGGTACCGGTAAAACCCTAACCGCCAGTCTGCTGGGCAAGCGTACCGGCCGCGACGTCTACCGGGTCGATTTGTCCATGGTGGTCAGCAAATACATTGGGGAGACCGAGAAGAACCTGGCCGCCCTCTTCGCCAAGGCGGAAAACAAAAACTGGATCCTTTTCTTCGACGAGGCGGACGCCCTGTTCGGAAAGCGCACCGCTACCAAGGATGCCCACGATCGCCACGCCAACCAGGAGGTCAGTTATCTACTACAAAGGATCGAAGCCTTCGACGGCCTGGTCATACTGGCCTCCAATTTTAAAAGTAATATCGATGATGCCTTTATGCGGCGTTTTCAGTCCGTTATTCCCTTCCTGCCGCCCTCGGTGGATGAACGCCGGCAGTTGTGGGAGAAAGCCTGGCCCGCTGATCAACTGGCATTCGCGGCCGCTTGTGACCCCGCCACCCTGGCGGGTGACTACGAGATCACGGGGGCAACGATTAACAATGCCGTACAGAAGATATGCCTGAGGTTGCTCGCGGAGGATCAACGCGAAGTCGATCGACGACTGGTGCTCGACGTGCTCCGTCAGGAGATGGGGAAGGAGGGTAAGTTGATCTGAAACGGGGGGCTACCGAGCGT
>JBASAV010000339.1:0-8547 GCA_049650785.1 Lewinella sp.
GCGAAGCCGCCCGACGGGCCGCCCGGAGTTGATCGTTTAACGTGCCATTAGCTTCCACCCACTGGCGCTCCAGTTCGAGACTGCGGACCTTGAGGTGGCGGTCGCCGGAGTTTTCCAGGCGGAAGGCTAGACCGACATGGAAGCGTTGTCCCACCTCGTCGTTAGGATTGCCGCGGTAGCGAAACTGTACAAAATCCAGTATACCGCGCTCCTCGGCCTGCTCCAGGGCTATTTCCCGATCGATCAGGGACAGCTGGTAATCACGTTCGACATGAGCGATGAACGGAGTGGCGGGTGCTTCTACCCGGGTGGCGATCTCCGCCGCGCCGGGGAAGCCGACAAAGGTCAGGCTATCGCCCTCCAGCCCGAAAGCCGCTTTTAGCCAGTCTCTTTCCCCCGAAAGCTTCTCCCGCCGCAGGAGCAGGTCCGTTCGCGTGGTCCGCAGGTCAAAGAGTTCATCGTACGGCAATCGCAACCGGCCAACGTCCAGTCCGTACAGCCGGTTCCTGTCTTCCAGCACGCGCTGCAGGGAATCGAGCAGGCGTTCCTGCCGCTCGATAACGTAGAGCTGCAACCAGGCTTCGTACAGATCTTCCACCACCTCACAACGGGCTTCCCGGCGGTCCAGGTCCGGAGCCTCGCGCAAGGTGCGATACAAATCCTGTTGGGCGCGGGCCAGCCCGGGAGCGGCAAACTGTAGACGGGCGGTGTATTCCTGGCGACTGGGATCGAAGCGATCGGTCTCGGTCCGGAAGTCGTACGCCTCGACCAGGGGGGTACGTAGCGGTCGCCCCGTGGCCAATACGGGCGAGTTGTCGGCAGGTAATGAACGCTCGAAGAAGGCTCGCACGTCCACGACCTGGCCTTCCAGGCTTAGTGTAGCCACGAGCAGCATAAAGCCAGTCAAATAACCGTTCTTCATCGCTTAGCCGCCTTTCGCAGATAGCGCAGGCCGACCTTCTCCTTTTGCAAAAACCGGTTGTCCAGGGGGATGGCCACCGTCACTTCCCGGCCGTAGCTCTTTATCTCCGGAAACCGACGGAGTCGCTCGGGGATCTCCACGATACGGCTTCCCAGGCCAATCACCTCCCCTTCGTAGCTGAGCGATTCGTCCTGCAGGCTTACAGCCAGGAAGCGGTCGCCGTTGGTAACCGTAACGGCCTGATCCTCGTGGAGGTACCCCTTGACCAGTTCGCTGTGCGGTTCGTAGAAGGTGACAAGCGTGGCGTAGGCAGACTTGAATTCCCCCTCCCGGCAGTTGATGCCGCCGATGAAGCCGCGGGCCGGGGCGGTGAGTATGATCTCCTGCTCCAGGTTGGTCCGCTCGAATTCGGCTTCGGCCTCGATGCGGCGGATGCGCTCCCGGTAGGGCGTCTGCCCGAATCGGAGCTCGCTGCGGATCGACGTTTCCCGCTGGTCGTAACCCGTTTCTACCCGCTCCCTTTCGTTGCGCAAGTTCTCGAGTTGGGTAAGGAGCGGCTGGTGATCGCCCTCGGTGATGGTGACGCTGCTTAGCTGCCCGGCGGCGGTGCGACGGTAGTTGATCTCGGATTCCAGTTCCGCCACTTGCTCATCGAGCGTAGCGAGTTCCGCTGCTTCCTCCGTCTCCAACCGTCGGAGGGATTGCTCGCGCTGATCGCGCCACGCTGCCTCCTCGGCCCGGAGCTCGTCAATCCGGTAGGGCTGATCGGCTAATCCCACTTTGGGATTGCGGCGGACCAGTCGGAGCAGCGCCTGGCCGCTATCCACCGGCTCCCCGGCCCGGACCAGTATTTCGGTTACTTCCACCGGGTAGTTGTAATTGACCTCCGTTTCGATACTTTCCGCGAAGCCGTAGAGGGACAAGCCATCACCCGGCGGATCACTCAGCAGCAGGAAAAGACCCGCGCCAGCTACCAGGACAGCTAAATAGAAAAGATTGAATTTGCCACTCCTCATAACCGTCCGGTTTTGTGGCGCAGGCGCAGGCGTACGTCATCCACCCCGTTGAGCTCCCGAATAGTATTGGTCAGTTCACTTCCCGCCCGATCGTTATGCAGCCGCACCGCATAGTTCAACTGCCGCTGGGGGCGTTCCCCGTTCCGGTTACGGACTTGCTCTAGCTGATAGAACGAGCAATACTTACTGAGTTGTTCTTCCACCACCGACCCGCTGTCGACCGGCTGTGGACTGCGCACCCGCAAATCGCCGATCAGGTTACCCTGCCGGCTCAGCGGAGAATAGCGGAGGATGATGGCCGCAAGACAGAAAACCAGTGTACCGGTCAGCGCCACCGTAAAGCCCAGTACGCCCGACGCGATGCCCACCCCGAGGGAGGCAAAGATGAAAGTGATGTTACGCGGGTCTTCCATGGCGGTACGGAAGCGAATGATACTTAGCGCGCCCAGGATTCCGAGCCCGCGGGCCACGCTGTCGCCAATGGCCTGCATGATCAGCGCGGCCACCATACCAATCAGCACCAGGCTCTGGATGAAATGCGCCCGCCGGTATAGACCGACCGTCGTGATCTGGTAGGTGATGGCGATGAGGGAGGATAGAAAGAAGGAAAAAAGCGTCGCCACCAGTATGCCATAAAAACTGGGCGTGTCGGGGTCGTAGGTAAGCAAATCCAAGTCGAACATAAGCGGCGAAGATAAATCCTTTACGGACGTATAGCGTGAATATTAGCGTCCGCAACGCTTATGGACGGAGTACCGACAGACAAACGTTGGTCCCCAACGGTAACTATTAGGGTACGGGTAGCCATTCATTTGCTTTTGCGCCGGAGCGCAGGAAATGTATCTTCTCCCCCAAACTTGGCGCATGCGGACGGCGACCCTCCTATTACTACTCCTATGTCAGTTACCAATTGCCGGCCAGTCTATGGACCCGGTGGACTACGTCGACCGGGTGGACCCGCTGATAGATACCCACCGATCGCGCTGGTTCTATTTCAGCTCGGCCAGCCGTCCCTTCGGTATGGTGAATCTGAGTCCCGACACCCAACTGCGGGGGAGCTGGGAGAGCGGGTACATTTATGATACTACCTCCGTCAAATGCTTCAGTCATATTCATGGGTGGCAGCTATCGGGGATTCCGGTCATGCCGGCGACCGGCGATATGCTCGGCCATCTGGGACCGGATGTATACCAATCGCCCTTTGATCACGCCACGGAAGTCGTGCATCCGGGCTACCACAAACTAATACTGGACCGCTACGACGTCACCGCCGAACTGACCAGCACGACCCGGGTGGGTATGCACCGGTATACCTTCGCGCCCGACGGGCAGGACCGGTACCTCTACTTCGATACGGGCACCTTCCTGGCGCACGATTCGACGCTCTATTCGGAAGTACGCTTCGTATCGGAAGACGAGATCGAGGGCTTTGCGGTGATGGGTCCGACCAATCGACGCTCCAAACCCATTACGGTATACTTCGTGGCGCGTACCGACCGACCCATGCAAGCCTTCGGTGGGTGGGTTGCTGGCACCCCGACTACCCGACGCATTAGTTCCGTGGCCGGCAAGTATGCGGGAGCCTACCTTCAGTTTGCGGATACCACGACTACCCTGCAATTGAAGGTAGCTCTGTCCTACACATCGGTAGGGAATGCCCGCCGAAATCTAGTCACCGAGCTCGACCACTGGGACTTCGACCGGGTAGTCGGGGAAAGCCGCGCGGAGTGGAACCAGGAGCTGGGCAAGATCGATGTTCGCGGCGGTACGGAAACCCAGCAGGTCAAGTTCTATACGGACCTGTGGCACAGCCTACTCGGTCGCCGGTCCGTGAGCGATATAGATGGCTCGTGTATAGACAACACCGGTGAGAAATCCATCGTGCGCCGTATGCCACTGGATGCTTCGGGGCGCCCGCGATTCCCCCACTACAATTTTGATGCCTGGTGGGGCAGCCACTGGTCCCTTAACCTCTTGTGGGCCCTGGCTTATCCGGAGCGCCTGGATGGCTTCGGAGCCACTATGCAGGCCATGTATGAGAACGGTGGCATGATTCCCCGCGGCCCCTCCGGCGGCAACTACACCTTCGTGATGATTGGTGATCCGGCCGCCTCCTTCTTCGCCACGGCGATCAACCACGGCATCGACCGGGGCTTCAACGCCGAGGTAGTGTACGAAGGTCTACGTAAGAATGCCTTTCCCGGGGGTATCCGTGACAAGGCCGGCTACGAGCACCACACCCGGTTGGGGGGCGGGATGGACTACTACGTCGACCGGGGCTACGTCCCCGAAGGCCTGCCCGGTAACGGCTACCATAAGGACGGTGCTTCCATGACGCTGGAATATGCCTATCTGGATTGGTGCCTGGCCCAAATCGCTCGGAAGTTGGGGAAGGATGACGACCACGCGCTCTTCATGGACCGGTCCACGAACTACCGCCACCTCTGGGACGAACGTACCGGCTGGATGCGGCCGCGGGAAATGGACGGGAGTTGGATGGAAGACTTTGCACCGGTGGCTGAGAAAGACCAGTTCAGTGCCCGCGGATTTTGCGAGGCGAATTCGGCCATCTACACCTATTACGTGCCCCACGATATCACCGCTTTGGCCGGCTTGTTTGGCGGCCCGGAAGTGCTGGTCGACAGACTCAACGAAAGCTTCGAAAAGCAGAGCCGCAACTGGCAGGGAGCGGATGATAAGAACCACGCCGTCAATTGGGTAGACTACGCGAACCAACCCAGCACCGGCATGGCCCATTTATTTAACAAGGCGGGAGCACCCTGGCTGAGTCAGAAGTGGGTGCGGACGGTCAAGCAGCGGTATGCCGATACCGATCCCTACGGCGGCTACCACGGCGACGAAGATCAGGGACAGATGGGTGCCCTGGGCGTCCTGATGGCCATCGGGCTGTTCAGCGTGGACGGTGCCGCGGGATGGGAACCCAGGTACGAAATCACCACGCCGATCTTTGAGGAGGTGACGATCCGGCTTCATCCGGATTACTACCCGGGTAACACCTTTTCCATCCGCGCCCTGGGGAAGCCCGGTGAACATCCGTACATCCAGTCGGCCACGCTCAATGATTCTGTGTGGGAAAGCGTGGTTATTCCCCATCGACTAATCCGGGAGGGCGGCCAGCTGGAGCTTCGGGTAGGCCCCGACCCCAACAAAGCCTGGGGACTGCAATCCCCCGAGTAATCGTAACGAACAAGTGGGGCCTAATAGGTACTTCTAGCTGTACACCAACTACCGCAAGTCGGGCGTCGGTACCATGCACTATCTCTTTTTTTTCCTATCCTTCTTCACCAGCTGCACCAGTCACATGCAAGACACCGATCAATTATACAACTTCACCCAGGACTCCACCAAGGAGTGGGATGTCGAGGACGACAACGTAATGGGTGGCGAATCCGCGGGCGAATTCGACGTCACGGACGACGGCCACGGCCGCTTTACCGGTCACGTTTCCCTCGCCAACGATGGCGGCTTTTCCTCGATCCAAAGCGTCATGGACAAGGGTACCGATGTGGGGGATGCAAAGGCCTTTACCGTCCGCCTCAAGGGCGACGGGAAGCGCTACACCCTGCGGGTCCAATCCAAAGCTGACCAGGAGTTCATGCACCAGGCTACCTTTCCTACCTCGGGAGAATGGGAAACGGTGGTCGTGCCCTTTGAGGCAATGGAGGCTATGCACCACGGAGAGCCGGTCGATACCGCCGACTTCGAGGGCGGTCCCGTCCACAAACTTCAGCTGCTGATTGGCAACAAGAAGGAGCAGGACTTTGAGGTGCTGCTGGACTGGATCGGGGTGACGAGTAGCCTGTAAACATCGGATGTGGCAGTACTGCCACTTTGACAGACATCGGATGTGGCAAACAGCGTAGCTCAAGGTAATCGATGAAAGCCGTGACGTAGCCGTGTCTTATTTCTGGTAGGTGGGCAAGAGCACTTGCAAAAGATGGGATATGTGAAGGGTAGCCGGCATTTGACATCGGATGTCTGTCACCATGTCGCTACTGACACATCCGATGTGTTAGTGGTGCAAAATCTAAGTTACCTCCGAAAATCCACCACCTCAATATCAAACACCAAGTCGGAATCAGGGCAGATGGAACACTGCCCTAATTGATTGCAATTGCCCCTAGAACCGTAAGCCAGCTCCGAAGGAATGAGTAAGCGGATCTGCCCACCCCGGCCCACTAGTGGAACGCCTAGTTGCCAGCCCTGGATGACGCCACTAAGCGGAAACGTGCGGGTGCCCGTAGCGGTGGTTGTCTGATCGAAGATTCGGCCGTTGGTGATAAAGCCGGTGTAATTTGCCTCAACGGAATCAGCCAGTACTGGTCGCTCCACCGATCCGGAATCGCGGATGTAGTAGTACAGTCCCGTATTATTCAATTCGGTATAGGTCAACGAATCCGCCGCAGCAAACTCCTCGACCGATATAATGCCCTCCTCACATACACGCGGGGTCACGTCCTAGTCGTCGCCCAAACAGCCGAAAAAGGTGATCAGGGTAAGTAGGAAGCAGTATTTCATTGAAGTCATATCATTTAGTTTTTTGGGGTCGCAAAGCTAGCGCTTTTACCCGCCACCGGTCCGCAAGATTCCCGACCAGCCAGCAGCCTAATTACCCGGCCATATATTCCCAAGCCGTCTGGTAGGTTCCCTGCCGCTCTACATAGTCCAGGAACCCGCCGAAGAAAGGATCGCTACCGATCGTTGCACTGTCACCGATCACGACGAGCTGCATTATCGCGCGGGTGAGGGCCACGTTCATGCGCCGGTAATCCGAAAGAAAGCCAATTTCTCCACGTGTGTTGCTTCGTACCAGCGATAAGTAAACCACTGCCCGCTCCCGACCCTGGAAACCATCGATGGTATTGACGGTGATGTTTAATTCGGCCAGCGCACCAATCCCGTCGATACGGTCCTCCGCCCGGACGACCTGTTCTCGGTAGGGACTGATAACGGCGATACGGGGCAGGGGGAACTCCGGAGGAATACTCCCCTGCAATAGCAGTAAATGCTCGATGACCAGGTCAAGCTCCCCGTCGTTGTAACGGCTTTTAAATTGCGGATGCAGCTTTTCCTCGAAGCCCGTGCCGGCCGTGTCGATGAATACCACACTTTCCGACAGGCTGACTCCCGGCAGTGTCCGTTCGGCGATGCCCGGCCCGGCGCGCAGCTGGCCATCGTAAAAGTATTCATTGCTAAAACCCATGATGCGCTCATTCATGCGGTACTGGATCTTCAGCAGGGCATTGCGGCCGTGTAGCGCAAGGGACTTCTCGAGTAGTGTAATGCCGAACCCTCCCCGCTCGGCCTCCTTACTCTTCACCGTGGGCGGCAGCTGAAAGGGATCGCCGGCCAGCACGACCCGGTTTGATTTAGCGATGGGTATCCAGGTGGCCGGTTCCAACGCCTGGGCCGCCTCGTCGATGATGCAGGTTTTAAACTCCCGGTCGCCCAGTACGGAACTGGCCGCCCCCACCAGGGTGCAGACGATCACCTGCGCCGAATCCAATACGTGATCCAGCAGGTGGTCCTCGAGTTGCCGGGCCCAGCCGCTCAGCCTACCCGCTTCCGCGAAGGTCATTCCCTTATCACGCCCCCCTTTCATGCGCTTGGCTTTTCGCCGCAGCTCACTCGCTTCGTGACGTAATTTCTTTACCTGCTTGGTATCGGGATGCTCGGCCGTCTGCACCTCCAGCGTGTGCTGCATGACGTCATCCTCTACCCGACTGATGTTACCCGTGCGCACCACCCGTATGCCGCGAGCCGCCAGCCGGAGCGTGACCAGGTCGGCGGCGCTGTTGCTGGGCGCACAGAATAGCACGGTCGATTCGGTTTCTACCAGTTTGCTTACCGCGGCTACCAGCGTGGTTGTTTTTCCGGTACCGGGAGGACCGTGTATCAGACTAAGGTGCCGGGCACTCAGTATTTCCCTCACGGCCTCCCGTTGGCTTTCATTGAAATCGGTCAGGTCAGCAATTATTTCGTCGCCTATGGGGTTGTACTCCGCTTCCCTTACCCCCATGATTACGTCGCGAAGTTCCGCGGTCCGGTTACCCCGTGCCCCGGCAATCCGCTCCATGGCCTTATCCATCTCCACATAGGTTCGCTCGTCAAACATGAGATCGACCCCTACCCCGCCCCGGTGTAACCAGGAGGGGGCCTCTTCCCCGCCCAGGATGATCTTCATCCGGTTCTTCTTCACATACTGGATCACGCCACTCCGCTGGGGGGAACGCGCATCTGGCTGGGTGGTGAATAAATTGACCGAGGTGCCCGCCCGGAATTGATGTGCCTCCTCCCCTTCCCGGGTTACGATTACGTAGGGTCGCTCTCCGATTCCATAGTCAGATTCCACTACTTGCAAGGGGTACCAACTATACCCCTTCTCCACCCGCTGGACAAGCGGCATGGCCTGAATGACTTCCAGGTGAAGGCGCCGTTCCTCCTTCCTTTCCAGGTCAATCAGCTCCCGGAGTCGGGCTATCTCGGTGGTTTGCTCGTCGGTCATCAATCCTCAAAGGTGACAGTCTGCTCTAAAGTTGGCTACCCATTCTTTTGGTAGACCATATGTCGGTTTTTCCCCATCTGCAC
>JBASAV010000340.1:0-4524 GCA_049650785.1 Lewinella sp.
ATGGTGACCACGGTACCAATGGCTACCGCACTCAGTAAATGCCGGGTGTATTTTTTGACCATTTCCCGGGCATCATCCGTAAAGGCTTCGCGCAGGTGGGACGATAACTCCCCAATGGCGTAGATGAATAAACCCAGTCCGCCGACGAGGAGGGGGACGTTTAACAGTTCGAGCATGGGGAGGAGTTATCCCCCTGAAACAGATTCCCCGGGCCATTCCCCGCTTCGATACCGTCGTAGAGCTAAACTTAATACCCGGTTAACTTTCCGGTCCTGCGGAAATTATGCAGTCAAACGGTGGAACTATCTCAGCGGGTGGAGTGCTCGACCCATTTGAATCATGCAAATATCACTACGCTAAGGTGGTAAACGCGATGGTGATGGTATCAGCCCGGCCCACCACGTCAGTAATCAATTCATGCACTACCGACGGGTTGAGCCTCGAAGCCGGCATCCGCCACGGCCGCCGCTACCTCCGCCTCGGTTAGCTTATCCTCGGTTTGTACGGTCAGGATCCGGTCGTCGTGTTCCAGGTCGACCCGCCAATCTTTGATCCCCGGGTGCTCGTCCAGCGAGGGGGTGACGCCGCGGACACAGCTGCCGCAGTTAATGTTGGTCTTGAATTTCATGGTTTTCATAGGGTAGTCGGTTGTTAGTTGTCGGTTCTGGGTTAGTCAGATGCCCGGGTAATTCCCACCCGGACATCCGATGTGTCAGATTTACGCGGCCATCTTCCGGCATTTCTCGGCGCATTCGCGGCAGCTCTCGGCGCAGCGCTGGCAGTGGTCGTGATCGTGGGCTTCGCACTGTTCGGCGCAGTACTCACATACCTTGGCGCAGAGCTGGCACTACTCGGCGGCAAACTTGCTGTCGGCGGCCATCAGGCCGATGCTCGCTTCGAGCACTTCGATGCACTGGATGCAGCACCAGGGGCAATCGGAGTTAGCTTCGCTGCTGCCTTCGGCGGTCATTGATTCCTTGCCGGCCATTTTCGCCAGGCAGACTTTACAGTCGATCAGGCAGCGCTGGCAAGCTTCCAGGCAATCAAGGTATTTCACATTTAAAGGGGCACTCATTGTACGGGTGGTTTGGTTATTTTGCTTGTTCCAGCCGGTAAAGGATTTTTCGCATCTCGGCGATCTCCCGTTCCTGGGCTTCGATTATTTCTTCGGCGAGTTTGATGGCTTCCGGGTCGCTCAGGTGGGCTTTCTGGCTCACCATGATGGCACTGGAGTGGTGAGGGATCATTGCCTTCATCCACTGTTCGTCCTCCACGAATACCTGCTGGCGCATGCCGAGGTAGCACAGGACGAATACGACCACCGCGGCCCCCATGATCACGTAGTTCCACACCTTGTTTTTGTACATGCTCCACATGTAGCCCATCATAATGAGGACCATCGGGGCGATCATCAGGGTCGTCATGTACGTCCGGGTGGGGCTGAGCATGATGTGGTCGAAAACGTCCACGTTCAGGAACATAATGATGTACATGACCACGAAGGAAGTGGCCATCATCAGGGCGAATTTCAGGTACTGCTTGGCGTGGGATTCGTTGTGTTGCATAGTGCAATTTGATGGCGGCGGAGCGCAGGAAAAAAAAGAGACTAGCCGCCGGTAATTTCTTCCTCCACCCGACCGCAAGTGAGCATCTTGTCCCCGAAGTAGGGGTTGCGGATCTCGCTGACCTCCGAATAACAGTCGGCTCCCTCGCCGTCGAAGGCCATCGGACAGTGCAGTTTGTAGATCGTACCCGACGATAGGGCATCCTCGAACAGCGACTCCATTTCCGCGGTGAGGGCCGAGAAGTACGTGCGCTGAATATCGAGTTCGTCCGCCTCGGCGATCTGCGTGGCCAGCGTACGGAGTTCCGCGCGCTCGTCGGTGAAGGTTTCGGCCATGTTGCCGGCGGCATCCGCAGCCGTGGCGGCATCACTGTTTACCAGGGCGGTACGCAATTCCAGGTAATTCTGGAAGACCTTATCGATTAGGGCGTCGGAGAATTCCGCGTCGGCGATGTCAATTACTTCCTCCGATTCCGCTTCTTGTGGGGTAGTATTATCAATGCCTACCTCGGTAGCGTTTTCCGAAGGGGTGTTGCTTCCGCTGTCACAGGCAAAAAATGTGCTCATAAGGAGGGCGCACAAAAAGGATATAGAGAGCAGTTTCATACGAGGCTTTTTAGTGTAACAGGCCCGGAGAACCGCGTGCCTGTTCACTTTTTGCTATTTATAGCCAAACTATGCCCTCAAAGTTCGTCCAGCGGCCGGGCAACAAACTGTCCCCGTTCACGAAAGGCCGTAGGGGCCATTCCGGTGGCCCGCCGGAAGGCCGCGGAGAAACGGGCCGCGCTTCCGAAATTCAGATATCCAGCAATTGCGCTCACCTGATCGTGGGTCGTCACTAGTAAGTGCTTGGCGCGTTCCATGCGCTGGGCTTGGTAGTAATCGCTGATGGTGCGCCCCTCCGCACCGGAAAAGAGGCGACTTAGATAGGAATAGCTGAGGCCAATGTCCGCGGTGATCAGGTCCGCGATGCTCAGAGCAGGATCGGAAGGGTCGTCGTAAACGTGCTCGATGATCAGGCCCTTGATCCGGCTTACCGGTCCGGGGACCGGGTCGCGCAGGCGGAAGCCCAGGGTTTCCAGTTGGGACTGTAAAAGGCCCTCGTGCGTGTCCCCGGCCGGAGGGATGGCCCCCACACGGCCGAGTTCCATCCGCTCGATCCGCCAGCCGAGGTTAGTCAGTACCTGGCGAACGGCGGTCTTGCAACGGTTGCAGACCATATTATCGATGTACAGGGTCGTCGTCTCGGACATGTCAGGCTTAGTTTATCCGGTTCAGGGTATCGATGGTCGATCCGCAGGTCAGCATGGCGTCCCCGAAGTAGGGGTTCCGAATTTCCGCATCCTCACTGATCCAGTTCGCCCCCTCATTGTCGAAGGCCATGGGGCAACGTTGCACGTAGAGCTCATGATCGGCGCCGAAAGCCGTAAGGGTATTGATCAGTGCCTGCGAGAAGAAACCGAACTGGCGGCGTTGGTCGGCTAAATCGGTGGTTTCGGACAGGGACTCCAGGTGGCTACTCAGAGCATTCAATTGCTCCATCCAGTACTGGTGGGCTTCACCTTCCAGTAACATCATGTCTACTCCACTCAGGGATTCCGCCAGCGGATCGAGGAGGGAGGCATCCGCCGCCTCGGAAGAAACCATACGGTCCTTCAGCGGCAGGTATGCCTCGACCACTGCGGCGAGCTGCTCGTGGAAGCCCTCGGGCGTCCCTTCGCGGTAATCGGCTACGGGCATGGCCGTGGTGCCGGATGCATCCCTACCCTGGATCCCCACGTCCCGGTTCATCATGCTCAGCTGATTGTTGAGCTGGGCGGCGGCGTCGATCTGGAAGGCTCCGTTCGTGACTACCCGTTCGCCAGCTTCCAGTCCGGAAACCACTAGGTAGCCATTACCAGTCCGGTCACCCAGTTCGACCTCGCGGAACTCGTAGGTGGGCACGTCAGTGTCGGCCACTTCCACGTACACCACCGAACGTTCGCCGGTCCAGAGTACCGCAGTGGCGGGTACGACCAGCGGTCCGGAGGCGGTCGAAGCCCCGGAAGTACCTACATCAATGCGTCCGGTGACAAACATCTCCGGTTTCAGTCTTCCGCCGCGGTTATTTACCTCCGCCCGGACGGAGGCCGTACGGGTTTCCGCATTGATGACCGGATTAATGAAGCTCACCCGCGCCCGAAAAGTCTGCTCCGGCAACGAGGCCACCGTAAAGGTCACCGGGTCACCCACCTCGATGGTAGCGAGGTCACGCTCATAGGCATCGAATAGGGCCCACAATTGCCCGTAATCGGTCAGGGTGTACATCGGTGCACCCGCGGAAACGTAGTCGCCCACGCGGGCGCGGATTTCGAGTACGGTACCGCCCCGGTCCGCGTACACCGGGAACTCGGTCCGCACCTCCCCCGTCTCCTCAATTTCGGTGATCAGCTCGTCACTGACCTCCAGGTTGCGCAGCTTGTTACGGGCTGCGGTAAGCAAGTCCGGGGAAAGCGCCTGCAGTTTGAGGGCTTCCAGCAGTTCTTCTTGGGCGACCACCAGTTCCGGCGAGTAGATGGTGGCGATCCGTTGACCTGCGTTCACGCGCTCTCCCTCGAAGGTTACAAACAGCCGCTCCAGCCGCCCGCCGTAATCGACGGATTCTACCGCGGCGGTGCGGTCGTCGGTGGAGAGCCGCCCGGTCAGGGTGAGGGTTTGGTTGGAGTTGTCGGTCATTGATTCTCCGTCGTTGATTCCGCCTACTACCGTGGTTCGTACGCGGGCCAGGGCTACTGCCGCTTCAGTCATAGTGAGCACGGCCGGGTCGGAACTGGTCGATGCCGTCAGGGGGATGAGGTCCATCCCGCAGATGGGGCAGTCACCCGCTTCCTCCCGCTGGATCTGGGGGTGCATGGAACAGGTCCACGTTTGCGAGCCACTCGTCGGCCGAGCGTGCTCGTCCGACGAGTGACTCGCAGCAG
>JBASAV010000341.1:0-1593 GCA_049650785.1 Lewinella sp.
GTACCGGCCAGGTCGATCAGTGGGTCGCCGAGTGTGGCCATGTCCCAGTCAAAGACGGAGGTGACCCGGTCGGGCTCCCCGGCCTGGTACTGGCAATTGTCAAATTTCAGGTCGCCGTGCACGATGGATACGGCCTGGGGCTCCGGTACGTCCTCGCTTAGCGTCCGGGCTAACCGATCCACGTCGGCGTTGGCATCGGTTTGGGAAAGTTCCCACCGCTTCAGCCAGCCACGCAACTGGCGCTGTGCGAAGCCCTCCGGTTTACCAAGATTCCCAAGTCCTGCCTGGTGGACGTCCACGAGATGCAGATCGGCCGTCACCCGCATCAGCGCGTCCGTCAGGCGGCGCTCCGCTGCTTCGATACCGGCAAATTCGTTGGGCAGGCGGTAGCGGACCACGATGCCCTCCCGCCGTTCCATCACCACGAAATCGGCCCCGATAATTTCCGGGTCGGTACAGAGATGCAGGGCGGCGGGCGCAGGAGAAAAGCTATCCGGCAGACGGGATAGCACCTGATATTCCCGACGCATATCGTGGGCACCCGGCGCGATCGTCCCGAAGGGCGGGCGGCGCAGCACGAAGGCTCGCTCCCCGAAGGTCAGCTCGTAAGTCAGATT
Source organism: Lewinella sp. (assembly GCA_049650785.1). Lineage (GTDB taxonomy): Bacteria > Bacteroidota > Bacteroidia > Chitinophagales > Saprospiraceae > Neolewinella. Next base: position 618 of record JBASAV010000341.1, read on the forward strand.
GGCGTGACCGCCGCGGAACTGGCTGACACTAAGGGGACCTTCAGCGCCGGGAAGGTGGCGCCGCAGATAAGGCTCGAGTTTTTCCAGGGGAAGTTCTTCTCCGGGGCGGGTATCCATAACACGATCGGACATACCGCCAAAGTAATGGATTACTTGCGACTCACCGGGTAGAGCTCGCGGTCGATTTCCGCGACCAATTCCTGCCCCATACGATGCAGTTCCGCACGCTGGGCATCGAGAAATTTGGCGGTAAATCCACGGGTAGATTTCCAAAGATTACGCATCGGCTCCTCCTGGCTAAATACGGTGCTGCTGCCCCACGCCGACCGGCGGTCATTTTGATCGGTCACAACGTAGGAAGCTACCAAGTCAGTAGGTACCGGCGTAATAGACTCCTCCCCCATGGTGCTGTAGGCAACGATGGCGATAACCACGTACATCCGGTTGACGTAGTAGAATTGCCCGGGCACCTGACTAAGCGTAATGGAGAGATTTTTGTCCGCCAGCTTTCGGTCCAGCCCGAGACTATCGGCAGCCTGCATAACCCCTTCTCGGACGTAGGCGAGTTGCTTGTCCGGATCCAGGGAACATTCCAGGGTATTGTTCCAGCTCCAGTACAGAATGGCCGGCACGAAACTATTCTTGATCCGGGTGACTTCCTGCTCGGTGCGGTAATTGTCGGCGTACCGGACTTCGATGGGTGTGGCGGCCGCCTCCGCTAGCGGTTCGTCCGGCTGGTATTCGGCGAGGTAAGTTCCGTAGCGGGTGGGGCTGACGCAGGAGAAAGTGAGGATAAGACAGGCGAAAAGACAACTCTTAAGCATGGGGTGTGGTAGGTGAGTTAAAGAAAGCGAGTCAAAAATAAACGGCGCCTCCGCCGGGCACAACCCCATGTTTCCCGTTCCATGCCCCCCGCCGGGCTGAATATTTAGGGTTGGATTGCCGCACCGGGCGGTAGCTATTCTGTTTAGCAGGT
>JBASAV010000342.1:0-7210 GCA_049650785.1 Lewinella sp.
TGGATGGTGATGTACTATTAACCCTTGATCCGCATACTTCCGAAGTATGTAAGGAAGGCCACCGGCGTGGGCGGTTGTTGGTGTGGATCGGGGGAGTCGGTGCGGCGGCGGCCGGGTGGGTCTCCCACCCACTCAGAGGAGCAGTCTGTCCCGTAAAAACACCGGCTGAGAATAAGTCCGACTACCCGTCAAGATCCGCTTTTGTGATCATCCGTCTCGTCGGTGCATGTTCACCTACAACGGACACTCTATGCGCTACGGATCCCGAACGGTAAATACATTAAAGGGTGAACGCTCCGGTCAGATCCTCTACCGTATCCGACAACCAACCTTACCGCTCCCAAAACCGCATCTGCGTCGAACTTCGCCGACCCAACTGTAGTGTATCACCCGACTGCAGCTGTACCCGTTTCTGACCGTGGATGATCTGGCCATTAACCAGGGTTTCACCCTGCGGATACAGATACACCCGCCCTCCTTCCAATTTGATGCGGGCGTGCTCGGGTAGAACGTGCTCGTCGGGCCACTTGATGTAGACCTGACTACCGGGCTGGGTGCCGATCATAATATCCCAGCTACTCTTCAGCCACTTGCTCAACGGCACTTTCCGGTGATAATTAGCCGGGCTGACGTACTCGATCTCATAGTTCTCCGCCAGTTTGACCACGGTATCCAGTACCAGGCCAAGCAGAGCTCCGGATACCAGCAAACTGATCACCTTGGGCCCCAGATCCGTGCCCAGAAATTCCTGAGATAACCAATACACCAGGAAGCCGATAAGACCGGATGCCAAGCCTCCCAGCAAACCCCGTCGGCGTTCGATGGTAGACCGGATCGTCAGGACAAAGCCGAGGGCTACCCCAAAGACGGTCCAGGAAATGGCGGCCGACCAGATCGGGCTCGGGACGATCCCCCCTTCCAACAGCAGGAAGCCCCCCCCAAAGGCTACGGTGGCGGCTAATCCCCCGAGTAGGGTACGGAGTATGATGCGACGTACCGATATACGTCTGGACTGGGAACGTTCTTCCATGATCGCCAGCATGAGGGTCATGCCAAGTCCGAAACAGGCGCCAAGAACGGCCTCGCGGAGAAGCGTTTCGGCATTGCGGTAGCCGGAAAAGCTGTTTGCGGCGGTGGCCAGCCACTCCCTTCCGGCACCGGCGAGAAGGGCATACAGTACCCAGCCGGCAAAACCACCGAGGGCACCGAACCAGATCCAGTTGAGGCGACGGTTGACCCCGTGCAGTGCAAAGAAGTTCAGGCTTTGTCCCCTGCCGGCCCCCGAGCATTGAAGATTGTTATTGGTACACCCCGGATAGTGCGGGCACTGATCGCCGCAGTCCTTCCAGGTCTGTAAGGGCACGACCATCGAACAGACGTTAACCACGGGGTCACCGCTTCGGATCGGTTCGCGGGTCATGGGATCGAGTACGTGCCGACCCGGCTGACTTACGTAAGGGACCACGTGGGCAAGTCTAAACTGTTGCCGGCGAATCTGGGGCACTAAAAAGTAGAAGACCGCCAACAAACCGCCCACACCGAGCAACCCAAAGAGCGTTGGGCCAAACCACGACACGGCTTGGCGTAGCTCGCCTATGCGTACCGGGTCGTTAAAACTGCCCATACTGAAAGTAGCATAGCTGGTATCCGCATCGGCGCGGTGGGCGTCCACCAGAGCGTACTGGCGCGTTCTGCCGCTAAACACGAGATCCTGCGGCTTCACCATGATCAGGTGGGAAGTCGCTAACCGACGGTTGCTACCGAAAATCTGCTCCACCCCGTCTGGCAAACTTCCGCGGGCGTGGCCGTCATCCCCGACCGGCGTTTTCATCGGGAGTTGGCGCAAAAATTGCTGTCCTTCTCCTTCCGAATCCGTGGCGTTACCATCCAATCCGGTATTGGATATGGTGAACAGGTATAGTTTGTTACCCAGTGCCTCCGCTGCCCGGTAAACGTGCTCGGAGGCGGGCGCTAAGCGGGGCCGGCCGCGGTAATCCGGCGACACATTCCTACCGCCCGAAAACAAAAAGATCAACTGCTTATTCGTAGCGTCTTCCCGCTCCTGCAGGACGGAGAGAAGCGCGGCGTAGAGGTGGGGGTCTCCGGCCCCGGATTTGATGGAACGAAGTACGCTCTGCGGACTTGCCGGATCAATGGAAAGCGGGGATTGCAACTTATCGGAAAATGTCTGTACCTGATAGGTCCCCTGCGCTGTGTTGTGACGTTCCAGAAATGTCCGGATCATATCGAGGGAAGCCGGGAGGTTTGAGCCCTGGCTGGCATCGACTAAGAAGAGAACGTCCACCTTTTCCCGATTCATGTTGAGCGTATCGTAGACCACGGAGTCTGCTACGCGCACGATATCGACGGACTGCGCCGCTAGGTCTCCTATGCGTTCGCTTATGCGGATGTCTCCGGCCTCGAGTTGCTCGATGGGCCGACAATCCGGCCCCCGGGCCAGTACCTGGAGCGCCACGAAGCCGGCCTGGCGGTCCGCATTGACGGAGACCAGTTGGATTTGCGGTTCGCAGGGGGTACTCTGCGCCAAAAGCAGGGCCGGCAAACAGAGGAGGAAAACCGGTCTAAATATTCCAGCGAGTTTCATAATAGGGTATTGGTCTGGTGCCGGCTGAACTTTTCAATTTCCCCCCAGGAAAACCAGCCGCGGTCATTCCGGCGGGTGTCCCGGTTATTCATCCGATCATTGGGCATATAGGTGAAAAAAGCCGTGTCTAGTTGATCGGTGAGGCTGTCGATCTCCATCGCGAAATGGTAGGGTTTGCGGAAATGGTTGTACTGCACTTTGAGGTCCGGCTGGGAAAGAAAGAGGCCGTGGCCGGGGTGGGTGTGGAACCAGCCGACTACCGTGAGGTGGGGATAATCATCCTGGGCCGTGCTTAGATCTCGGGCCAGACTCATGGGATCGATTTCCATCTTGACCAGGTTCTGCACCCGGGCGGCCAGGGGAATGAACTGTTCGACCGACACGCGGTAGCTGAGCCCATTCGCTTCCAGTTGATACTGCCCCATCAGCATGCCACCGATCTCCGGAATGTCTTCATTCCGCTCCCAACTTTCTCCCGCTTCGTTCCGGCCGGCGGCGACGATTTTGTCGATATTACCCTTTCGTAAAAAGCTATCCAGGGTACCGATCGCCACCTTTCCGAAAAGCACTTCCGATACCCGGGAAGCGGACCACAATTCGGACAGCTCAAGGGATAGGAACTGCGTGGGCATCTCGTCCGGGTTAAAAAGTCCGTTGAAGCGATCGCGCACGTCACGCTTCGTCACCCGAAAGCCTACCGGGACGGTAGCGGCCTGCCGCTTGTCCCGGGGCCGACTGGCGTACGCGCTGGAGGACACCGCTGGCGCGGAGATTACGGGCACACTGCGCTCGAGTGACGGATCACCACTCCGCAAATTCTCGCGGATCTGCTTCCCTCGCTCTCGCTGGCGATGCTTGCGTGCCCAGTACACGATCCCCAATAGCAATAGCGCAGCGAGGATCGCTAGTGGTATCCGGTAATCCTGTATGGGGCGTTCGAGGCGGGCGATCTCAAGTTCCGCCCCACCGAAATTCCAGGTCACCGATCGCTGGCTGTCCGTCAACTGCATTCCATATTTGCCGGCAGTTCCGATCAACTGTCGGAGGGACCCCAGGTCCGTTTGCCATACGGTATCGCTGCCGACATCATGATCGGTAATCGGGGTACCGTTGCGTAAAAACAGGAGCATATAGGGAGGTCGCCCTCCGCGAAAAGTGAACGCCGCCGAATCGGTTGATTGCTCGAAAGTTCCCGCCAACAGGTTGTCGAGGGTGACGACCGTGGTGCCCCGGTGCTTGGTGCTATCCGAAAGGTGGAGGCGGTATACGCCGGTGTCAGCGACTTCGACGACAAACCGGTGGCCGTAAAGTGGGACGACTTCATCCGCGCGTACCGTGTACCGGTCTCCCCCGGTCACGGAATCTATCACGGCGGCTCGCACGTACGGCAAGCGTAGCTCAAAAACGTTCGTGGCGATTTCTTCCACCTGCGCCCGTAGCGGTATGCGCCCCAGCGCGCTGTTGACCAGATCTTCCTGGTCCGGCCATTCTTCAATGAAGGCCTCCGGAGACAACCTCCGGTAGTCGACCTGGTAAGGAGGCTCCCCTTCAGCAGGCTCATTCTGGCCGGTAGCGGAAGTGGCAGACGGGCGAGCCGCTGGATGTGTTACCTCAATCGCCACGGGTGGCGGTAATACCGCTGGTTGCTTAACGGTATGCACAAAATCAACAATGGTCCGCGTGACTTCGCGACCGGCATAGGAAACGGTAACACTACCTGTTTCTTGTATTTGCTCACCGACCGTTGCCTGAAAGGCCGGAGTCCCCCCCTCGCGCATCAGGCTACTCAGAAAGACGGTCTCCCCGGGTATGCTCTCCGGAAGGTTTATCCGGACACTTACCATATTGGCGACACTGGTATCTGGCCCCGTAACGGTATAGTCACTGAGCCACAGCCGTACATCGATCGGGCCCGAACGATGGCCCGGGTCCTTGGCTTGCGAAATTTTCTCGTTGCCGTAGCGAAAGTCGGTGGTGAACTGAACGGTATAGTACACCGCCTCCTCAGTGGGCTGAACACGGAAGGCAAATCTGTTGGCTTGCTGCCCCAACAAGGAAGCGCCGGCTGGCCATAAATAGCCCGCCCAGGCCAGAAATAGCCATCGGAGCCCCGCGGTGTAGTGGATCCACCTCATGCTTCATCGAATATGGTACGCTGCCGACTTCCCCCCCGCCGGATGATGTAGAGCAGCAAGAGAGCCACCCCTCCCAGGGCAAGTACCGTCAGAACGGGCAACACCCAGGCGGGAATCGGTTTGGCGGGAATGACGATCGTGCGTCCGGAAACCGCAACGGGACTGTCGGAACCGGTACTGAAGGCCTCGGCCCGCCAGGAACCGGCTAGTCCGGCCGCCTGCAGGCTGTCGCGGGTCAACACAATTTCGTCGTGCTGTATACTCTTGCGCGACCACGACCGATCGGAACCATCCGTGGCTACCAACTGGAGACCGTAGGGTTTCTTCCCGCCCCGGAAGCGAATATGAAAAGTACCCATCAGGGTATCACTGGTCATCTCCGCGCTCATTAGGTTATCCAGCGGTATCGACACGTGTTTGTCGGGGCACCGTAGATCCACAATTTCCAGCAACATCGGTTCGCTACGCATCACCGCCACCTCCAGGAGATGATCGTTGACCAAGACCGAATCATCGATCGACAATCGACCCGCAAAGACATCGTAGTAAGCCGGCGCGAGAAAATGTACGAGCTGGATCTTTTCGCGTTGGCCCTCGTGGTCCAGCACGCGATAGGTAGCGGGTGTCCAACAGGTCAGACTATCGCGGAGCTCACGGATTTTATCCGGATATCGGTCGCCGAATTCTTCGATCACCCGACGTGCCTCAGCGGTGTCCCGATGCAGGATAGCCAAATCGATCGCGCTCCATGCCGGTCGATGGTCGGTTCCGGGTTTGGGTTTCGGCTCCGGAAGCGGTTCCGGATCGGGATCGACGACCAGATTAGCCAGGTGGCGCTTGCTCATCCCCACGTTATTGTCTATTTCGTCGATGCCCCTACCTACGTGCGACTCGTACAGTGCGACGAACTCCTCCACGCCTGCTTTCCCCCGATCTCCGTAAATCAGCCGTCTGACATCTCTGCTTATCCGCTCTTCCAGTATGCTCCTGCCCCGGTCGACCAGACCGGGGTCGGCACCCGGGTTGTTGATGAACGCGATCAGGCTGCTGGTATTAGCGGTGATCGCCTCCCAGTCGAATTCCGATTTAGTGCCCAGTCCGTTAACCGTAATACGGGGAACGGCAATGCGATTTTTGGTGGTGGTCGACAGATACCAATTGGCTGACTCCTGCCAGTTCTCCTCTTCCGTATCCAGAAAGGTGAAGGGGAGGAAGTAATTTGAGGTACCCTCCCGCATAACTTCAAAGGTTAACCGGTGGATCGGGCTGTCCGCATCCATTACCACCTCCCGGGCACTCACAGCCTTCCAGAATACCGGCTGGTGTTGTGCAAAGGCGGCCGGACTGATGCCGATGCGCATGCGGTCTTCCCACCTATCGTTTCTTGCTTCTATGTGCAGGTCGATCCGGATCCTCGCCCGCTCGGCGCCGCGGAAATCGTAGGTGTTCTCCTCCGTCCGGTCACCATCGAGCACATACACGTCATAGATCAACTCCCCGCGACGGGAATTGCCATCCATAATATCTATCCGGGCGTTCTTTACGATCGCGAACTGCTGGGCCGAAGTCACGGCGCTGACCGTCAACAGGATTAGTAGCATGATGGCGTTTACGCGCAACCATCGTGTCCAACCGGCGTGCCTCGCGCTGGTAATCATAATTTGTTCTGGTTGGTACGACTGTCGCCGATACGAATGGTCCGACGCGGGGGATCGGGCACCTGGGTGCGCTTACCGATTCGGATCTGGGGAGCGGGCTTAGGTGCCTCGGGGGCTTTCTCTTTCGGCGTGGACACTAACGCCCCCGCGTCCTCCGTCGGGGTCCGCACGATGGGCCGGATCAGGAGTTGATCATCGGTAAAGATGCCGTCCTTCCGGTTCACGATGTTCCGCGGTTCGCCGTAGGCCTTTACCCACTCGGCCACTTTAGGGTCCTCGGGATAGGGCGGCACGAAATCCGCCAGGTAATTTTTATACTGCAGAATTTCGCCCACCCGCAGGACCAGTTGGCGGAGGCTGTAGTCGATCCCGTAACTATTGACGTTTCCGCAGATCTTACCTTTGAAGCGACCTACTGACTGGATATTGGGGTGCCACACGTCGGTGCGCATGAATATGGAAGCCGGCACCAGCGGATACCGGGTAGGTATGGTGAGTTCCATGACGTGTTCATCGCCGTAAATTGGCTGGGCTTCCTCGTCAATACCCGTGATCGTTCGCAGGTGGTAGGTGACGTGGTAGACCGTGGGGATCTCGAGGGACCCGACGGTGGATTGGACTTCCCACTCAATAACATCGCTGTTTTCCTGAAGGTCCCACAGGTCCATATGCTCCTTGGCATAGAGCAACCAGTTACGTTTGGTTTTGAAGATGGGATGATTGAAGTCGTAGTTGGGGCGCGGCATGAGTATTGGGTTTAGCGGTCCATACGGCTACCGGCCACCAGATCGGGAACCAGAAGAATGGTTTCC